>CALMWN010000082.1 GCA_937873555.1 uncultured Clostridia bacterium | reverse complement strand
ATGTATCTCCTTCACCATACTCGCGGCAAAGATTGCCCATAATCCTGAGAGAATTGTACCATAAGGCATTTATCTCGACAGGTTTGCCGTCTCTGGGTGTGACAGTCCAATCTCCAACCTTTGCATCCATCCAGGTAAGTTGAGAACCGTATTCGCCAGCTGTTATCAAATAATCCTCATCCATTCTTATACCAAAACCGGTACCTTTAACAAAGGCCTGGATGATTTCCTTCAGCACTTTGAATAAGACTTCCCTTACAAATTGATGATCCCCGGTATACTCAATGTATTTACCGACCGCTTCAAAATACCACAATGAAGCATCCACACTGTTATATGCCGGTTCTTGTCCTTCATCCGGAAACACATTCGGAACAAGGCCATCCTTTACATACCTGGAAAAAGTATAAAGAATATCCTTTGCATCCTGGTAACGTCGGGTGGTTAATGTAAGACCCGGCAGTGAAATCATTGTATCCCTGCCCCAGTCTGTAAACCATGGGTAGCCTGCAATTACTGTTTTTCCACCGGTAGACTTCCTGTATACAATGAAGTCATCCGCCGCCGCAACCAGCATTCTGGCAAATTCATCCTCATATCCTGCCTTATCTACCACTTCTCCGATTCGCTTCATTTCTTCCCTGATGATGACATTTCCATCTGTATTTTTTATTTCCTTCTCTGTAGTAGCTATAAAAGTCACAAGCTTTTCCTCTCCAGGCAATATATCTATCTCAAAATACCCGGGTATAAAATGATCCTCAACCGACTGCAGACCTCTTTCCCTTTCATGAGGGTAATCCATGTTAATGAAATAGCAGTTTTCCTCTTTTGTGAATGCTCCCTCACTGCATAACAGTTTTATATCAAGATCATAGCTGCGGGGCTTCAGAATAACCTCCCTGCCGTTTTCTTCCTGATTGAATTGAAGATAATCCCTGCTGGAATTGTGGTGATAATCCCTGAAATTAACAAGCGGAGCCAACCTTAAACTCGCAGCTCCGGAACCGTTTATTATACGGTATACAACAGCAACTGTGTTCTCTCCGTATACCATGCAGATCTTCTTTTCTATGAATACTTCTCCTATATTGTAAATAAATGCAGGGATATGTTCTACAGTCACCCTTTGAAGATGATGATAACCTTTTTGGATCTGGTCGGGTGTCTTATAGGAATAGAGTTTATATGCAGTATTGTTGATTGAAATACTTTCATCGATTTTTGACAGTATCAGGTGCCTGGCTACAGGAGGCTTCAATGACGCAAACAGCAATCCATGATACCTTCTGGTATTGGCGCCGATTATTGTGGAAGAAGCAAACCCGCCAATTCCATTGGTTAAAAGCCATTCCTTTTCTATTCCCTGTTCAAAGGTCTTCCAGCTTTCCTTGCCAAATTCCATAAGCTTTCTCTGCTCCTTTACAGGTTCATGGTATAAGAATCACAGCAAAAGCTTCAATCAATCATTGTTTACTGTCTTCTTTCCATTAGTCTTTTTCAATCTGTCCTTGATATAGTAATAATCAATAATTCTCTTTTTATCTTTTGCAAGCACTACTTCAGCAACAAGATCGATAATAGTTTCTGCCAGTTTCTTTGGATTATGCCTTACAAGTCCGTTCCTCAAACTGACAAAATCACCCTCCAGTATCCGTACTCCCTCATCGGTCAGCTTCCTCACGTCAACCTCTACCGTTTGAGCTCCGTCATCACTGTACTTCTTCTTAATACTCTCCGGGACGTCGGATTTATTGACTATGCAATAATCAATTATTCCGGAGTATGAATGCTGCTCGATGGCTTTTATATGGTCGGATACTGTATAACCGTCAGTTTCGCCGGGCTGTGTCATCACGTTGCAAACATAAATCTTGGCAGCATTTGAGTTTATCAGGGCTTCACACACCTTACCCACAAGCAGGTTTGGAATTACACTTGTGTACAGGCTCCCCGGCCCCAGAATCACCGCATCCGCCTCATTTATAGCTTCCAGAGCATCCCTCAGGGGCTTGATGCTCTTCGGTTCAAGATAAACCCTGTTGATTCTTCCGGGATGAAAGGTGTTATGCTTTCCAATATTTGATTCACCGCATACAACAGTTCCATCCTCCAGTTCCGCATAGAGCTTTACATTTTCCAGGGTAACAGGCAATACCCGGCCTGTTACCGCAAGGACGTCGCTCATTTTCCTCACTGCTTCCTCGAAGCCTGAGGATATGCCGTTCATGGCTGCCAGAAACAGATTTCCGAAACTCTGCCCTTTGAGCATACCGTCTTCAAACCGGTATTGAAGGAGCTTCTCCATTATCGGCTCGGTATCGGCCAATGCAAGTACACAGTTTCTTATGTCCCCGGGAGGCAGAATGCCCAGATCGCTCCGTAGAACTCCCGATCCCCCGCCATCATCCGCTACCGTTACAATGGCAGTGATATTGGAGCTGTATGATTTCAACCCCCTGAGCATGGTTGACAGTCCGGTACCTCCGCCAATGGCAACGATCTTGGGACCTTTTATCAAAATTCTTTTTTCGATTAGCATGCTGCTTAACCTGTCAGAATCCAGTGATATTTTGAATCCGCTGTTGGAAATCAGATGAAAAAATGTCTTAACAACATACTTGACAGACAAAATAATAAAAACACAGCCTGAAATGACAAGAAAGCCCGATAGAATAACTTCTATCATGCTGTGATAAATATCTCTGAAGATGAAAGACAGCCCGAAGCTGATACTTGCGATACCCAGTATGCCGAGGAATATCCAGCGTTTTATCATAATACCGGGTCTGAACCAATCCATTATCCTCATTTGCCTGCACTCCTGTTATCCTTGTCAATATCCCGGTGGTCTATGACAACCCTGTATTGTTTTTCAGTAAGGGCTTTATGCAAAGAATCCGCTATGGCAACAGATCTATGCTTCCCTCCTGTGCAGCCTATCCCTATGACCAGCTGGGATTTTCCTTCCTTTATATAATTCGGAATGAGAAATTCCAGCATATCATTAAGTTTTGACATAAACTTGATGGTTTCCCCGTTCTTTAAAACATAGTCCCTGACATTTTCATTCTTGCCGTTGTACCTTTTCAATGAATCTATATAATAGGGATTGGGTATAAACCTCACGTCGAAGGCAAGGTCACATTCTATCGGAATACCGTATTTGAAGCCAAAGGATATTATGTTGATCAGCATACCCTCAAGCTGCTCGCCTGATGTGAATATTTTTGAAATATGCTCCTTTAACTGCCTTGTTGTGAGATTTGATGTGTCTATTATGTGATGGGCCTTGTTTCTTATTTCCTTAAGGATGTTCCTTTCCTCAATTATGCCTCTTATAAGCCTGCCTTCCGGAGCAAGAGGGTGTATCCTCCGGCTTTCCTTGAATCTTTTGATCAAGGCCTGATCGGATGCCTCCAGATACAGTATTTTATATGAAAAGCCTGCTTCCTTGAGGGCACCAAGGCCATAGGAGAGATCATTAAAAAGTTCTCTTCCTCTTATATCCATGACTAAAGCAACCTTATCCATCTTTCCATTTGCCTGTACGCATATTTCCGCAAATTTAGGAATCAATGCAGGAGGAAGATTGTCAACGCAAAAGTAGCCAAGGTCCTCCATAAATTTGACCACCTGGCTTTTACCTGCTCCAGATAAACCTGTAATTATCACAAACTCCATTTGTACCCCCTGCTTTTTATTCCTCTCCGACTATCTTGACCTCTGTTTCCAGTTCAACTCCGAATTTTGTTTTAACACTTGCCTGAATATGACCGATGAGATTAACCACGTCCCTTGCACTCGCATTTCCTGTGTTTACAATAAACCCGGCATGCTTTTGTGATACCTCGGCTCCTCCGATTCTGAAGCCTTTAAGTCCGCAATCTTCTATCAGCTTGCCGGCAAAATATCCCTCCGGCCGCCTGAAAACGCTGCCTGCACTCGGCATTTCCAGAGGCTGCCTTTCTTTTCTCCTTTTGTTCAGATCATTCATCATTGCTTTTATTTCCTGCCTGTTTCCGCTTTTCAACTGCAGCTGTGTATTTAAAACCACTCCCGGCTCTTTTTGCAGCACACTCGTGCGGTAGCCGAATTTATGCTGCTCTCCGTGAAGCTCCCTTATATTCCCGTCCATATCCATGTATTCGGTATTGACCACAACATCCTTCATTTCAGGTCCATACGCACCGGCATTCATTACTACTGCCCCTCCCAGGGTGCCCGGTATCCCGGAAGCAAACTCAAGACCCGACAGACCGTTCTCCAATGCAATGTTGGAAACCCTTGAAAGCAGCAGGCCCGCTTCTGCCTCAATAATATTTTCCCTCACGGCAACCTTGTTAAACCTGTCGTATATTTTAATTACAACGCCTCTTATACCTTTGTCCCTGACTATCAGGTTTGTACCGTTTCCTATCACAAGGACCGGCATCCCCAAGCTTTTGCAAAAGCTTAATACCCTGCCAAGGCTTTCTCTGCTGTCAGGCATGACCAATATATCAGCCGGCCCTCCCAGCCTGAAGGAGGTATGATTCTTCATGGACTCGTTAAGCCTTATATTTTCCGCTCCCACAATTTCCCGTATCAAGCCGGAATCCAGCTCTTTATTCAATAGCCACAGCTCCCCATTATCTTTTATATATATATTTTACTGCAACAGCTCTTCAGTTAGTAGTACTTTTACATCAACCCTTGCTGATTTCGCCGAGGACTCTTTCATTCAATACCTTGGCAGCATTATAACCCATGGTTTTCTGCCTGTTGTTCATTGCAGCCACCTCTACGATAATGGCGAGGTTTCTGCCAGGCCTTACGGGAATATTCAGTGACGGTACCATTATTCCCAGTATATCGGTATATTCATCAACAAGGCCAAGTCTGTCGTATTGTTTCTTTTCATTCCAGAGCTCCAGATGTATTACAAGGTTTATATTCTCTGTCACCTTTACGGAACCAACCCCATATAGATTTTTGACATCGAGTATTCCTATGCCTCTAATTTCTATAAAATGCCTTATAATATCCGGAGCAGTCCCTACAAGCGTCTTATCCGAAACTTTCCTTATCTCCACCACATCGTCTGCGACAAGTCTGTGCCCTCTTTTTACGAGCTCCAGAGCAGTCTCGCTCTTACCGACTCCGCTCTCTCCCAGTATAAGTATGCCTTCACCATACACTTCCACAAGAACGCCATGCTTGGTAATCCTTGGTGCAAGCTGTACATTCAGGTAGCTTATAAGCCCGCTCATGAACCTGGAAGTTACATCTCCCGTTTTCAAGAGCGGTATGTCATATTTCCGGGCCATCTCCAGCATTTCCGGGAATATCTCCAGTCCTCTGGCAACAACAATGCATGGAAAACCATGACTGAAATAGTCGTCAAGCCTCACATACCTTTCTTCCGGTGATAGCCCCTGCAAATATGCAGTTTCTCCTTTTCCAATGATTTGTATTCTGTCTTTTCCAAAATACTCGAAATATCCCGCGATTTGAAGCCCCGGTCTGTTTATATCCGAAGTTGTGACCAGAATATCCTCCAGCCTTTTATTGTCACTTACATCCTCAAGCTGGAACTCATCAACTATTTCCTTAAGTGTAACAGTAAACATAATAGGACCCCCACAACACTTATTCATAAAATAACACATAAAGTCTACTAAAAAAATATTATATATTAATTACAAAAAAAAATAAACCTCACAAAAGTTAACTTTTGTGAGGTTTAAAACCTTTGAATATTATCTCTTGGCACCTATCCTCATACCGTAGAATGAACGCCATACAAAGACAAGAGCTACTACAAAGAATATTGCGCCGATGTAAGGAGCAATGCTTCTGAAGGCTTCGGAAATTGCAATTTCCATTGCAAGCAAGCCGAAGAGGGTGGTGAACTTGATGATGGGGTTCAAGGCAACGGACGAAGTATCCTTGAACGGGTCACCGACAGTATCACCTACAACGGTTGCATCGTGAAGCGCACTGCCTTTTTCCTTCAGGTCAACTTCAACAACCTTCTTTGCATTATCCCAGCAGCCGCCGGCATTAGCCATAAAGACAGCCTGGAACAAACCGAATACAGCGATTGAAATAAGGTATGATACAAAGAATGCTACTGGTTCATTTCCACCTGCCGGAGCGGAGAAGAATGCAAATGCAAGGGCAAATGAGAATATTGCAATGAAGATGTTGAACATACCTGCTTGCGCATACTGGGTACAGATCTTGACAACTTCCTTGGACTTCTCGGTAGCCGCTTTCTGGCTGGCATTCTCATCCAATTGAATGTTTTGCTTGATATATTCCACAGCTCTGTAAGCACCGGTTGAAACAGCCTGGGTAGAAGCACCTGTAAACCAGTATATTACTGCGCCTCCGCAGAGGAATCCCAAAATAGTGTATGGATTAAGAATGTTCAATATAGTTGTAGGTTCAACCTGGAGAACATTCTTTATAACCAGTATCAGGGAGAAAATCATCGTTGTGGCACCAACAACAGCTGTACCGATCAATACAGGCTTTGCAGTAGCTTTGAATGTATTTCCTGCCCCGTCATTGGCTTCGAGATAATGTTTGGCTTTTTCAAAATCAGGTTTGAAGCCAAAGGTCTTTTCTATTTCTTTGTCAACATCAGGAATGCTTTCTATAAGAGAAAGTTCAAATACCGACTGGGCATTGTCGGTTACAGGGCCATAGCTGTCAACAGCAATGGTAACAGGTCCCATACCGAGGAATCCGAATGCAACCAGACCGAATGCAAATATTGAAGGATAAATCATAACATCACTCAATCCGAACTGGCTTGCATAGTATGCCAGGAACATCAGACCAAAGAAAACCATGCCCTTCCAGAATGCGCTGAAATTACCGGCTATCAAACCGGCAAGTATATTCAATGAAGGTCCGCCTTCTCTTGAAGATATAACGGTTTCCTGTACATGAGCTGATTTCGGGCTTGTGAATATCTTTGTAAATTCAGGGATCAAAGCACCGCCTATAGTACCGCAGCTTATGATGATTGAAAGAATCAACCAGAGGTTTGCCGATTTTGCGGCAACTTCAGTGCCGGGTCCTATCATAAGGTAGCTGAGGATAAATGTTACAATGATTGACAATATGGAAGTAATCCATACGAGGTTTGTAAGCGGCTGTTCAAAATCAAGATCATCAGTGTTTCCATATTTCATTCTACTGAAAGCCTTATTGATGTAGAAGGAAACAATGGAAGTTACAATCATCAATATACGCATTACGAATATCCAGGTAAGAAGGTCAGCCTGTAATGCTGTACCAACTGCAAGAACGATGAAGGAGATTAAAGCAACACCTGTAACACCATAGGTTTCGAAACCGTCAGCTGTAGGTCCGACACTGTCTCCAGCGTTGTCTCCGGTACAGTCTGCGATAACACCAGGGTTACGTGGGTCATCCTCTTTAATCTTGAATACGATTTTCATAAGGTCGGAGCCTATATCCGCAATCTTTGTGAATATACCGCCGGCAATACGAAGTGCGCTGGCGCCAAGGGATTCACCGATTGCAAATCCTATAAAGCTTGCACCTGCCAGATGACGGGGAACAAAAAGGAATATGATAAGCATCATTATCAACTCAACGCATATGAGCAATACACCGATACTCATACCGGCATCCAGAGGTATGTTTAAAAGCTTGAGCGGCTTCTTTTCCAATGCGGAAAACGCCATACGGCTGTTTGCCAGAGTGTTCATGCGGATACCATACCAGGCAACTCCATATGAACCCAAAATACCGATAACTGTCCAACAGAGAATAAGTACTACTCCACCAACCCCTGTATTCTGAAGGAAACCGAAGTAGAAAGCAATACATGCACCGATGAAGATTAGAAGAATAACCAAAAATTTACCCTGCTGAATCAGATAGGTTTTGCAGGTTTCAAAGATGGTGTTTGACACATCAAGCATTGACTGATGCGCTTTGAGTTTTTTTACTTTCAGGAACTGGTAATAACCGAATACCATTCCCAACAAGCAAACCACTATACCCATTGTCAACAGACTGTTTTGTGATGCTGATAATTCAGGTATTTTCAGGTCTGCTTCACTAGCAAAGGACACAACCGGCAAAAGCAGAACCAGGATTACACTGGATAAAGCTATAACAGATGCCTTTGCTATTTTCCTAGCTTTGTTTTGTTCCATTACTGAACATCCTCCCTTTATAAATAATAGTATGTAAATATATTGTAAATCCTCCCGCAGATGGGAAGATATTAAAAAAAAATAACACCAGGATACATTATAATACTAGGTAATAAAACATTCAACAAAAAAATATAAAACTTCGTTAAAAAATCAACAACTATGGTTAATAATTAATGTCTATAAATATTTTACAGCTATTTTTTGCTGCTTTCTTTGCTTAAATTGCTTCATTTAATGCAATAATTCTGTCTCTTATACACATCTCCGAGCCCACGAGACAGGCAGAAATCT
>CALMWN010000081.1 GCA_937873555.1 uncultured Clostridia bacterium | reverse complement strand
GAGCGACATGAGCCTTGGCGTGGCAAGAAGGATACTGGGAAAGAACAAGCTGATAGGCATTTCAACCAGGAATCTGGAACAGGCACTGCAGGCTGAGAAAGACGGTGCGGATTATATCGGCATCGGAGCAATTTTTTATACACAAAGTAAGAAGGATATCAGTATACCCATGGGGGCGGAAGGTTTGAGTGAAATATGCAGTAGAGTCAAAATTCCAAAGGTAGCTATCGGCGGAATAAATGCCTCAAATATCAGGGATGTTATATCCGCCGGCGCAGATGGGGCTGCTGTGATATCTGCGATTCTTGGACAGAAGGATATCAGGGCAGCGGCAGAAAATATCAGAAAACTCATGAAACCGTAAACATTGATAAACATATTATAGAAATGTCCGGCAGTATAACTGCCGGACATTTCAAGCTTTTATATAAAATTAGTTTTAAAGGCATGTGAATTTTACACATATGGCATTGGGTATATCCGAGATAAGACCGATCTGTTCCAGTTCGCCGGACTCCTTGTTTATCGCGTAGGTTGCTGCATTGCTGGAATTCTGATTTGCCACTATCATGAATTTTCCTGTCGGGTCTATGGCAAAGTCCCTTGGGAAATCCCCCATTGTAGGAGTGTGAGAGACAAATTCCAGTTTGCCGGAAAACTTGTCTATTTTAAAAGCTGCTATGCTGTTATGGCCGCGGTTTGATGTGTAAAGAAAGTTTCCGTCCGGAGATACATGAATTGCAGCTCCTGAGCTGACGCCTGAATATCCCGCCGGTAATGCCGAAATATATTGGAGTTGTGTAAACCGTGCATCTTCTGCTGAGTATTCCAATGCCACTACATCTGAAGAAAGCTCGTTTATCAGGTAAGCGAATCTGTTGTTTGGGTGAAATTCCATGTGACGTGGTCCGGAGCCCGGGTTTATACCGGTTGTAAGACTTTGAGCAGGCGACATTGATCCGTCTGCACCGCTGAAGGAATATGCCACTATCTTATCTATTCCCAGGTCAACAGCACAAAGGTATTGTTCATCCGGTGTGAGGGTCACATAATGTGCATGCGGGGCATTTTGCCTGTCAGGATTTACACTCATTCCCCGGTGTTGTATGGTTGACAACAGGCTGTCTATGCTGCCGTCGGTGTTCAGGGAGAAAACCGAAACAAGCCCCTGCTTGTAATTTGCTGCAAAAAGATATTTGTTGGAGCGGTCAACATTGACATGGCTGGGAACTTTACTGTTGGTAGGGTGATAATTCATGAGCTTTAGCCTGCCTGTCTTTCTGTCGATTGAAAAAGCACATACAGCCCCATCCATATTTTCCTTGCATGAGTCGGAGCCTATTTCCATGATAGAATAAAGAAACTGATTATTTCTGCTTATCGCAATGTAGGACGGTGTTTTCAACTTTGCAGCCAGTTCCACGGGCCCGGTATTACCGGTAACATTATCAAAGCTGAAGCTGTATATTCCCTCGCTTTTACCTTGTGTATACGTACCCAGATAAACCATGCATTTATTGAAAGAATCCGTTACCATAACTTCCTCCGAAAATTTTGTTTTAAATTATTATAACACAATATACCAATAAAAAATATTTCTGCATTGACAGATGTCACCTTTGTAATGATATATATCAGAAATATAACAGAAATTTTCAGACGGTTGTCAATTTTGTTAATATATGATAATATATTGACGATAATTTCTCAGGTAACTAACTGATTTTATCTGGTTTTACGGTAAGTTTGATTGGTTATTGTTATTTTTTGAACAGATTTGAATACTTTTTATAAATTGCAGTATGTTGCAAATGTTTGTTATTTCAATCATTCAGTAGAATTCTTCCGGTAAACGACCCGGCTGTTTCAATATAACTTTATGTGGTTTTCATAATCACTTCGGGTGATTCTGTTGTTGATGTGTTATTTCAAGTATTGATACATTTCTTGCAATAATCCTAATCCAATTTTTCTGTGGGATAATATATGTAATACTGGTAAGTAATCAGTGTTAATTTTTTAATACCTGGTTTTTCATATTCAATATTTAAAGCTCTTTGAACGACTATTTGTTTTCCGGGAGGTGAGAAAATTGCATAAATACATAATAAGAAGGGTATTGCAGCTTATTCCTGTTTTGCTTGGAGTTTCTATTGTCATATTTTTAATGATTTACCTTATCCCGGGTGACGCTGCCGAAGTCATTGCAGGGCCTACCGCTACTATGCAGGAAGTGGCAAACATACGGGTGAAGCTTGGTCTTGATCAGCCTCCATACATCCAATACTTAAGATATATGGGCAGAATATTCAAGGGAGACCTGGGCTACTCTTTCCAAACCGGGCAGGCCGTTTCCGAGGCTATAAAAGGCAGATATATAAATACCCTCAGTCTGGCTGTATTCAGCGCTTGTATAGCAATAGTGATAGGCATCGTTTCGGGAATTATTGCAGCAGCTAATCAAAATTCCTGGTTTGACCGTCTTACCATGTCAGTTGCAACACTTGGAATTTCTGCTCCGACATTCTGGATAGGGTTGATGCTCATAGTTATTTTCTGTGTCAAACTGCAGCTTTTGCCTGTTGCAGGCTTCAATGGCAAGATTTGGACCACTGAAGGTATAAGGCAGCTGATTCTTCCCGCTCTGACCCTTGGATTCAGTTCTGCCGCAATGATTGCAAGAATGACCAGATCTTCTCTGCTGGAGATCATACATCAGGATTATGTGCAGACCGCCAGGGCAAAGGGAGTGAGAGAAATCGTCGTATTGCTGAAGCATGCTTTCAAGAATGCATTGATTCCTGTAGTGACAATAATAGGAGTTGACTTTGGAGCATTGCTGGGCGGCGCTGTTGTCGTAGAATCCGTTTTTGCCATCAACGGGCTTGGTAGAATGATGGTCCAGGCAATAGGTGCCAGGGATTTTCCGATGGTGCAGGGCACAGTGCTTGTGGTTGCTACTACATTTGTTCTTGTGAACCTTTTGGTTGATATCATTTATTCAGTCATTGATCCGCGAATAACTTATTCCTAATGGAGGTAGCAATGGTGGAAGATATAACTGCTGTCGAGACAGTTAAGCATAAAATTGAATACAGGAAGAAAAACAGGTTTGCTGAAACCTGGAAAAGGCTCGGCAGGAACAAGGTAGCCTTGATAGGTTTGTGCATAGTGAGCTTTGTGGTTCTCATGGCGCTTCTTGCTCCTGTAATAGCACCCTATAACCCATATGAACAGAATATTAACATAAGGCTTCAAAAAATCGGTGTCCCCGGCCATATACTGGGGACTGACGAGTATGGCCGGGACATTTTCAGCAGGATAATTTACGGTGCAAGACTGTCGCTGCTTGTAGGTTTCAGTGCTGTAGCTTTCGGTATGGTATTCGGAATCATACTGGGTATAACTGCCGGATACTACTCGAAAATGGATAGCATAATCATGCGGATAATAGACGTGATGCTGGCTTTCCCCGGAGTGCTGCTTGCCCTGGCCATTGTCTCCATACTTGGTTCAGGCATCCTCAATGTAATCATAGCGGTCGGCATTTGGTCCGTACCTACTATTTCCAGGGTTGTCAGGGGAACAGTGCTATATATAAAGCAGCTGGATTATGTGACGGCTGCCCGGGCACTGGGAGAATCGGATGCTATGATAATGTTCAGGGAAATCCTACCAAACTGCATTTCTCCGATTGTGATATATGCAACCATGAGGCTGGCTACTGCCATACTTTCTGCTGCTACGTTAAGCTTCCTTGGGATGGGAGCACAGCCTCCGGCAGCAGAATGGGGCGCAATGGCGGCAACAGGAAGGAATTATATCTTCCAGGCCCCGCACCTGACTATATTGCCCGGAATAGCAATAATCATAGTGGTGTTCGGATTCAATTCCCTGGGGGATGGCTTGAGGGATGCTCTTGACCCAAATCTTAAGAATGCAAAATAGGATAATCAATACATATATAAAACTGTAACGTCAGAAGGTAAAATTGTAAACTTCAATATTCCTATATATCAAATTAAAGCTAAGGGGGAAAAGTAAATGAAGAGAAATATTTTCAAAGTCCTTGTCGCATTACTGACAATCAGCCTGCTGCTGACAGCCTGCTCATCAGGGTCGGGAAATACCGGAAGTACAGGGAACAGTGCAGCCGGTACAAGCCAGGCAAAGAGTACCGTACCTCAGAAATTAACCTTTGTTTCTATGACAGATGCTGTTGGAGTATCTCCGTTAGTCACAAATGACAACGCATCAAGCAATGTTTTGAGAAGCATTTATGAAACACTGTTCTTTATCTGTCTCTTATACACATCTCCGAGCCCACGAGACAGGCAGAAATC
>CALMWN010000080.1 GCA_937873555.1 uncultured Clostridia bacterium | reverse complement strand
TTCCACTATATGCCATATATTGTCGACTGTCAATTATTTCCTAAGAAACGTCCCTCTTCAGTATAATGGTTGAATATATAGTTAATTTTCTTACTAATGATCGAGACAATGAAAAACTGAATTATTTAATAGATAAAATCGGTGTGCCGCGGAAAGATAAGCCCTGTTAATCCTTCCCCATCCGCCATACTCCTCTCACTAACATAAAGCCCGCCATTCATGTTTTTAGTGTATATCTGCATTTAGGAAAGTTGCTGCACCCTTTGAAATCTCCATACTTGCCTTTTCTCCAAACAAGGATGCCATTACACTTAGGACACAAATCATCATTAATATCCTGTTGAATTTTTGCCTTCTTTTCATGAATTCCCTGAATATGGCTCTTACGCACTTCTTTATTGTTAATATTTATCGAAAGCAAGTAGTTGTAAATCTTCTCTTTGTCCTCGTCCGATATTACCTCGTTTGTATACTTTCTGATAGTCTTAAGCAGATTTACGGTGTAAATGACATCTGAAGCTGATTTGACTTTTAGGTCCGCTTTAATAGTAAAGACGACAATTGGATAATATGGCACGGAAGCATAATCCTTTAAGCACTCTTTTAACACTTCTACATGGCCATAGTTCTGCCTTAAGGGATTGTACAGCTTTTCTTTTCTTTTGTATATTACCTGAGTCCAATAGTCATCATACTCATTTCCGATGATCCATCCACTGTAATTTTTAGTTTCAATTACAAATATTCCATAGTTAGAGACAACTACGTGATCGATTTGACTTGTCCCGGCGTCCGATCCCAGCATCAAGTCATTAATCACCTTATATTTGTCCGGCTCCAACCTGGATAAAAAAAACGACACCGATTTTTCTCCCAGAAATCCTTTTATCTTGGGCATAAAAACCCGGATTATAATCACAACAATAATCAATGCCCATATATACCATGCTGAAATAAGCTGATTTAACAATGTTTATTGCCCCCTGTCATAATTATGAATTATCAATAATTAGCAATTATGGTTTTATTATATCATATATAGAGACATATGCACCGCTTGTGCCCCGGCGAATTACCTTCAGGCCTCATGCAATTTACGGCTAATTAGCATAAAAAAAGCAGCCACGGAGTATTATCTCCGCAGCTGCTAAAGAAATTATTTGATAATCTTATATTGCACACATGCAAGGTATGCTTTCCTCCATTTCAAATAGAGGGATGAAGGTGTCTTGGAATTCTTTCTGTCCCTGCCATATTTCAGCCAGCTCCCGCAAAGAATGATCCTTAAATAAAGTGTACGGCCCGTACTTCTCCTCCATTTCAACTGCCCTCCAAAACTGCTCGGGGTAATGCTTCCATATCAGGTAAAAACCACTTTTCCCCTGTTTCCAGCAAGGCAAACAGTTATTATGCTGAAGGAACTTATACGGCTCGGGAAGACAAATTCTCCACTCTTCTCTTATAACCCGCTTTACCTCTTCTCCCGATATTTTTTTCTCAAATAGTGGGAATCGGTACTTATATTTTCCTTCATTTCTCGCAATCACTTTCTGGATCCTGCGCCACTCATTCATCCCATATCCATAGTACAGGACAAAATCACTTTGAACAGACTTAAGAAACTTCTCTGTCTGTTTTAATTTAAGCTGTGTTGTACAGAACGGGAAAAAATTGTTCGGAATACCCCCTTATGTTAGCAATGCTTCTTTAATAGGCTTTAATGAGCAAATGATACCTTTGGTTTTTGTGCCGCAGTTAAGGCTTTCGGTGCGGAAGCTTCTAAAATCAGAGAGGTATAAATCCTGTTCGCTGTCCGGCAAAGTCCTTATACAAGCTTCAAACTCATCAAGCTGAGCGGGACTTAGCAAGATCTCCTCCCCATCTCTTAGCACATCCCATATTTTCTTCAGTGATGTGACGCCGGTTACCAAAAAGCTAAACTCCATTATCAGTCTGTTGTCTACACTCCCGACGGGCTTTGCGTACCAGCGAATACTGTTTTCATCGAATACGTAGTGATTTGCCCTGTCAAAGGACATCCAGTTTCCCTTTCCTCCATTTGCAGTGGAAAACTCATTGTCACTGTCTTCAAAAATTGCCGTGTAGACTCCGACTGTCTTGGTAATGGTAACCTCTCGTATATGTCCTATGTGTTTCGAGATCTTTTATTCATTTGGCGATGCAGAAAATGCAAATTGCATTCGAGATACATAAGATATATAAGATATATAAGATATATAAGATATATAAGAATTAACTGACTGAGTCCTAATACTGTTCTCATAAGTCAGAACCATAATCCCTGAACTACTTTATTGCCCAATAATATTGAGGTTTGTATAGAATGGAACAAAAAAACAAAGTATAAATAAAGGTGTAATATTTTAACAATCATTTTGATTTCTATAGCTTTTTTGGGATGCATTGCTACACGTACCCGAAATATTGGCAGTACAATTGATATATATGCTAGATTATAAAGGAAATCAGGATATTTGCTACCTGATTCCTTGGAGTATAAAATTCGCGATTGCTGCCAGTACTCCTATAAGCGTGTAAGAATTTTACAGCTGTAGACGTTCATTTCGAATCAGAATCATATGCCTATCGTTTAAATTAAATTTATCTCGCTCCCAATTTTTTCAAATTTGCTAATACAACACAATATAAATTGTATTGTATTAGCATTAAACTTATGGTATTATATTCATATCTAATACAACACAATTTATATGAAAGTGTAATAATTCTTATACAACACAACTTAATACAGTTGTTTAGGAGGCAAGCATGAAATCATCGTATGATTTTATAGAAGACTTAAAAGTTATAGAGCAAATTGCTATTGCAAGGAATTACCCTACTATTGACCTTTACTTTTTAGGTGGTTCAGGGTGTATTCTCGGTAATTATTTAGATAGGTTGACACATGATGTTGATATAATCAATTTAGATTACCCTTCCAAATATGGGACACTGTTTCGCTTGTTTGGGGAATACGACATGCTAGACATACAAAATACCAGTGTGCCTCCGTCTTATAGAAATCGCTGCAAAATTATACCTGGTTTTTCACTTATTAAGCCGTTTGTTCTCTCTCGTGAAGATATAATAGTCAGTAAAATTATCCGTTTAGCCCAGAAGGATATAGAAGATATAGAAAATTTACTTCCGGATTCTAATATATCACTCGTGAATGATTTGATAAATGAAGTGCTAACTAATCCTGGTATGCTAGATACTGCTTTAGCTCGCTTCAAACAGAAATTACCTGAATTTAGGAGGATATTCAATGTATAGTGCGTTTTGTAGAAACTTAAGAAACTATTTAAAACAATACGATGATACTGCTACTCATAAGGAGTATCGTTATAGAATTGTGGAACCGTTTACACTTATGCTGGATGCTGCAAACTTTAAAACTGAGAAAGCTAATCAGACAGATAAATATAAAAGAGTTGCAGACTTTTTAGAGTATGCTGAAATTCACAAAAACACCTCTCACCAGTTGCCAACTCTCTTAAGGGAACTTGAGGACTACGGCATTACCCCACAACACCAAGGGGTAGTTTCAGAAGAAGACCTTCAGGAGCAGCTCAAGATTATGAATATGTTTATGAAGTTGATGTATTACTGAGGTGAACTCATTGGAAAAATTTATTGATTATCTGAAAAACGAAAATAAAAGTATTAATACAATAAAAGGATATAATGCTGATATTAAGGACTATTTCACATGGTTTGAGGTTTCATTTTCAAAAAAATTCTCTTTGCTTATGCGCCAGAATGTACTTGAATACAAGAGCTACCTCCAAAATATCCGCAGGAATGATGCAAAGACAATTAACCATAAACTGAGCAGTCTTCTAAAGCTGAACCATTTCCTTGTAGATACACATGTCCAGAAGGATATAGTTATTGATGTCAAGGACAAGATAAAGGTGCAATTGGAGTATGCCTCTCCTACCAAAGTTACTGAGTCTGAAGTAAAACAGTTCTTACAAACTGTCCTTGAAAGCAATAATGCCAGGAATTACGCTCTGATGGTTCTGTTAGCCTATACGGGAGTAAGGATATCTGAGGCTTTAACCGTTCGGATGGATGACTACGATTTAGCCGGGAGAGAATGTATAATCAGGAATGGTAAGGGCGAAAAGCAAAGGTCAGTCATGCTTAACAGCAAGGTGGTTAATGCCCTGAAGGAGTATTTGAAAACCAGGGATAACCTTGCAGCAGCCAAAGACTCTGATTACCTTTTTGTAAGCAAGAAAAACAAGAAATTGGACAGGACAACCGTAAACCTGTCTCTTATACACATCTGACGCTGCCGACGAAGAGGATAGT
>CALMWN010000079.1 GCA_937873555.1 uncultured Clostridia bacterium | reverse complement strand
ATATGAGGGAGGGTTGGACAGCATCTACAAACCCTCCGAAGAAGCGGAAGGTGAGGCGGATGTCGATCCGGACTGTAAAATCAGGAACGAAACGGCCGGGAAAAATGACCAGAATGATTCTTCGGGACTTTCAGGAAATGCGGATGACAAAGAAGATATCGGTATCGGTACCGAGGCCTTCAATAAATTATTGGAAAGCGATATCGAGGAAGATGTCAGGGAAAAGCCCGGATACCCTGCAGCTGAATGTGAAGCCGGCAACAGCGGGAGCTGCAGCAAAGAGAACAATATCAAGGGTTACAACCCCTGTGAAGGTTGCCTTGAACGCTTCAAGATCAAGCCGCCTGAAAGAGTCAATGGTGGAAATATTGATCTGGAGAAGCTTGTGAGGATTTGGAATATTAACTTTCAGGAATGCAATCCTTTCGGCAACAGAAGAAGGGATTACAGATGGTGGAAGGTCAGCAGTCCAGTATACCTGAATAATACTCTTTACCAATGCAATATAAACACCCCTGTCTTATTCAACCCAAAGGTAATTACGGCCCATTTCAAATACAGGCACCTGATAGCAGGCATCTATACAGACAGGATCCGGAGAAGGGAATATATTGTTTGCGGAATTCCCGGGGTCTATAGTGTAGATGAGAAGCCTTTCGGGGACATATGCAGATGGGCACAGGTAGAAGGCTACAAACCAAGATACGGTGCTTTCGGCTACTGGTTGGTATATGTGGATCCAAAGACCGGTAAATTCCTAAGTTTCTAGGATCGGGGCAGCAAAACCGCGGAATAATATAGTGGAGTTGTTGAACTTCATAATTAAAAATTTTGAAACCTACACTACTCAGACTTGCAATTTTACTGTGTATTCTTTATAATATAAGAAGGTAAAGAGCGTTGAGGTTCTTTGCTTACAGTGTTGTATTTAACAAAGAAGTCAATGGCTTGCACAGTTGTGGATGATAGCTCGGGTAAAGATGCCTTGCATGCAGATATTTTCTGTATGCAGGGCTTTTGTGTTTTATGGGGCAAAATACTATGGCAGTTGCAGCTCCATAACCGTCAAGTGAAATACTTGCGGCAGAAAACTTCATATCTTTCATACGATGGCGTCGAAAGATGTATGGCGGAAATTTTAATGTTGGCTTGGTAAAAAGAATTTGTAGAAATTAAGAAGGGTGATAATGATATGGGGATAAATACTATAGGTTTCGGTTTGAATACGGTTTGGGTACTTGTGGCGTCTGCGCTGGTTTTCTTTATGGAAGCCGGTTTTGCCATGCTTGAAGCAGGTTTTATCAGGGCAAAGAATTCATTGAATATTATTATGAAGGTTTTCATCGACTGCTGTTCAGGAATGCTGGGTTATTGGGCAGTGGGTTTTGCAGTAATGTACGGTGTGGATAAATTTGGGTTTATCGGTACTACAGGTTTCTTTGTAAAGGGCAGCATGGACAACCTGCCGGCACTGGCGCAGTACGGTCTTCCTGTTGAGGTTTACTGGATGTTTCAGGCCGCATTTGCAGTGGCGGTTGCTACGATTGTATCCGGAGCAGTAGCAGAGAGGATGAAGTTCCTCCCCTACATGGTATTCAGCTTTCTTGCGACAGCCGTAATTTATCCTGTAGCGGGTCATTTGGTATGGAATCCCGATGGTATTTTTGCAAAAATGGGCATGCTGGACTTTGCAGGTTCCGCAGCGGTGCATTCTGTAGGTGGATGGGCTTCCCTCGCAGCGGTGATCGCTTTGGGACCCAGGTTGGGCAAGTATAAAAAGGATGGCACTGCAAATGTAATTCCCGGCCACAGCATGCCTCTTGCTGCACTTGGAGCATTCATCCTGTGGTTTGGATGGTTTGGGTTCAACCCCGGCAGCGCTTTGAACGGTCTGGACGGAAGCATAGCACATATAGTGGTTACAACTAACATGGCAGCGGCAGCAGGCGGACTGTTAAGTGCCCTGTTTACCCAGGTAAGATACGGAAAGGTTGACCCCAGTATGACCTTGAACGGCGCCCTTGCAGGCTTGGTTTCAATTACCGCAGGTTGTGCATATGTCAATACGGCAAGTGCTGCAATCATTGGTGCGATTGCAGGGGTGGTTGTTGTAATAGCGGTAGAGGCGATAGACAGGCTGCACGCTGATGACCCTGTCGGAGCAATTGCTGTTCATGGGGTTTGCGGTTCATTGGGAACAATAGCGGTTGGCTTGTTTGCTTCCACTGGCAGTGAAAAGGGCTTGTTCTTCGGCGGAGGATTCAGGCTTTTGGGTGTTCAGCTCCTAGGCCTTGTGGTAGTATCTGTCTGGTCGTTCGGAGCAACATTCGGAGTTTTCAAGCTGCTGAAGGCGCTTGTTGGAATAAGGGTCAGTGCGGAGGATGAAATAGAAGGACTGGATATAAGCGAGCATGGTATGAGATCCTACGCTCAGAACACAATCGACGACAGTATTGTATTGGAAGACAATGGCGAACACAGGAAAGAACAGGAAAAAGCCGGGTCTGAAAGGAATATTGAAGAATTGGCATAAATTCAATAAATAAGCAAGGGGACTATTTGGCGTCTGTGCAGACGCCAAATAGTCCCCTTGCTTTTCTCATGGAACAAAATAACTGCAAATACGTCTAAAATATAAAACATGCAGCGGTATTACATGCACATGACAAGTGAAGAAATGTATCGAAAGTAATCCATTGTATAAAAGGAGGGGGCAAAGTGGTTAAAAGAATAATCTGTATCGGAGCTGGACTGTTAATAGTTTTATCACTTCTAACAGGCTGCGGAACTCAAAAAAGTGCTTCTGCCAACAATACTTCCGCCAGGCAGGAGGTTGCTGCCGATAAGGCAAATCTTTCAATGACAGACTCAGCCAATGGTACTGCCGGAAAACCTGGTGCAGCAGGCTCCCAATCCCAGCAGTCCAAAGCAGCTGAAACCAAAACCATAAATTCAATGGCCATTGCAGGAACCGAAGTACCGGCACAGACTCTTCAGAATGCGATACTTTCGCAGAGGAAGGTAATCCGGAATGCCAATATTTCCATTGTTGTGGACGATTTTGACAAGGCATACGGCCAATTAGGGACTGCCATTTCCGCTTTTGGCTTCATACAGGAGTCAAACATAAAAAAAGAAAAAATTTATGTGGACTCAAAAGAGACCTACATAACTAAAGGAGTCATAGTTATAAGGATTGCTGCAGACAGGTTCGAAGGGGTATTGAAGGATGTGAAGGGGCTTGGGCTTCTTACTGATGAAAACATTAAAAGTGACGACATAACAGATAAATTCTTTGATACTGAAGCCCGCCTGAGAGTTCTGAAGATTGAACAGGACAGGCTGGAGGAATACCTGAAAAAGCTCAGCGATCTTGATGCAATTTTTAAAACGCAGAGCAGGCTGACACAGATAAGGCAGGAAATAGAAAACCTGACCGGTACTTTAAGAAAATGGGGTGACCTTGTCGACCTTTCCACAATAACAATTAATATGAGTGAAAAGAGACCCGATTCCGTACAGGTTCCTCCAAAGGAGAAAGCGTACTGGCAGAGGTTGTTGGGAGGCTTTAAAGGCAGTTTCAAAGGAGTCATTAACTTTTGTGGAGAGCTTGTGATCTTTTTGGCTGAAGCCATACCGGTGGTATTACTATTAGGGCTGTTGGGCTGGGCAGCTCTCGCTGTTTATGGGAGAATCCGTAAAAACAGTATTAAAAGCATTAACAGTAGTGAAAAGGAGGAAAACAAGGGGGCTTGAAAACAACCGATATAACACCGGATTTTTATAAAATGCAGTACATTGCTGTGCCGGTCAGCATGTTTTATGAATGAATGCTTCTTATAAAATCAACCATTGCCAGTACAATGGTTGATTTTATGCGTTTTAGTATATTTATTTTATAACGCGATAAAAATATAGAAAAGTTAATTTTGAAAGGTGGCTTTATGGCAGAGAGAAAGGACAGGAATGATAAAAAACGGAGTAATTGAACGCCGCAATAAGCAAGCTGGAATACTGAATTTATATTTTATCATAATACCGTCATTTAATACCATTTCCAAGATAATTTAGCTTGAATATGGATTAAAGGTCTTTTATAATATAAGTGAAAGTCAAAGATAGTCAAAATCAGCATGCTTGCCTTGGAAATTAATCATAATTATCATAGAGGTGATCATATGGCAAGACTTAGTGACATAATTGAGGCATTTATAAAACAGATGATTAATGACACGGATGGAGCGATAGAAATACAGAGGAATGAACTTGCAAACCAGTTTAACTGTGTTCCGTCCCAGATCAACTATGTCATAGATACAAGGTTTACGACAGACAAGGGTTATTATGTTGAGAGCCGCAGGGGCGGCGGGGGGCATATACGCATAAAACGTGTGAATATTGCACGTTCGGGAGATTATCTGATGCATATAGTTGCTGCAATGGGAAACAGTATATCCCAGCAGTCTGCTGAAATATTCATAAATAATTTCATTGATTATAGTGCCATATCCATAAGAGAAGGTTTGCTTCTGAAAGCTGCGGTGAGTGACAAGGTAATTGGAGAAATACCGCTGCCCATAAGGGATATTTTAAGAGCAAACATACTTAAGCACATGCTGATGAGCCTGTTGGTCTGATAGCGGGATATGACAGGTAATCGTTTAGGAATAATCAGAAATCATATAATCGGTGACTGCATAAAATATATGGAATCATGTTATTTTAAGGAATTGAGGGGTGCATATCATGTTATGCCAGAATTGTCAGAAAAGAGCAGCCAATGTGCATTTCACCCAGGAGATAAACGGTAATAAGGTGGAACTGTACCTATGTGAGAAATGTGCAAATGAAAATGGAAAAGTGAGTTTTGGATATCCATTCAATGTTAGTGATTTCTTTTCCGGACTGATAGGAATCGGAAATGCTTCTCCATACATGACACCTTTTCAACCGCAGGAGGTTTGTGAGAAATGCGGTATGACATATGAAGATTTCACGAAAACAGGCAAGCTTGGGTGTAGCGAATGTTATGGGACATACGGGGAGAGGCTTGAGCCTTTGTTCAAAAGAATTCATGGAAATCCGGTTCACACAGGAAAAGTACCGGGCAGGATTTCGAGCAAGATGAAGACTACAAGGGAAATAGACAAACTGAAGGAATTATTGAATAAAGCCATACAAAATGAGGAATATGAAAAAGCTGCAGGATTGAGGGATCAGATAAAGAAAATTGAAGCAGGCATGCAGATATAGCAATATCAGAAAGCAGGTGATCTGCAGGAGGTTTAGGTATGGTTGGATGGTATATACAAAAAGGTCCGGAATCGGATGTTGTCATAAGCAGCAGGGTCAGGCTGGCACGCAACCTGAGGGATATTCCGTTTCCTCACAAGATGAGTGACACCCAGCAGGAGAAGGTGCTTTCCGAGATCAAAAATACGGTTTTGAAGAGCAAGGGTTCCGAATTAAAGGATTTTTTATTTGTTGATGTGCAGGAGCTGACTCCGATAGACAGGCAGGCTATGGTTGAACGGCACCTTATAAGCCCTGACCTTGCAGAAGGTAATAGAAAAAGCGGGGCCTTGATCAGTAAGGATGAAAAAATAAGTGTCATGGTCAATGAAGAGGATCATCTGAGAATACAGTGCCTTTACCCGGGTATGCAGGTAGAAGCTGCATGGAAGCTTTGTGACAAGATAGATACGCTGCTTGAAGAGAAAATGGATTTCGCTTTTGACAGCAGATACGGATATCTCACCTGCTGTCCCACGAATATGGGAACAGGAATAAGAGCTTCTGCGATGCTGCATTTGCCTGCGCTTACCATGACGGGCTATATAAGGGGAATACTTGAAGCCTGTGGAAAGCTTGGAATCGCCGTAAGAGGCCTATATGGAGAAAACAGCGAAGCTTCCGGAAACATGTTCCAGATTTCGAACCAGGTAACTCTCGGAATGACGGAAGAGGAAATTATCATCAATATTTCCAACATAACCAACCAGATAATCGAACAGGAAAGGATGCTGAGAAACGAGCTGTACAAACAGAATCCCTTCAGGTTCGAGGACAAGATATTCAGGTCACTGGGCCTCTTCGCAAATGCGAGGATAATGTCATCCGAAGAATCTTTGAAACTTCTCTCGGATGTTAGACTCGGGGTGGATATGGGAATAATAAAAAGTATAGCTG
>CALMWN010000078.1 GCA_937873555.1 uncultured Clostridia bacterium | reverse complement strand
CCCGATGGCTTTCCTTTCCGAACTGTCTGTATTTATCCTGTAGAATTTATTGCCATCACTTTCATTCATATAGTAAATTGTAGAATCAATAATCTCGGTAATGCTGGATGAGTCATCATTCAGCTTTGTTTTATTTGTACCGTCGGTTTTGATTTTATATAGCTTGTTGCCGTCGCTCGCATTTGAGAAATATATCCAGTCACCTGATACGAAAGTATCATTCCTGTAAGTAAAGCTTACCCTGTTGGAATACCTGACAAAACCGGCAGGTGAATCCGTGGTTATTTCGATATCATAGTTTAATGCAGTATCGTTGTCAGTCTTTATTTTATATAGTTTTGACCCGGAGGACCAGTCAAAGCCCTTATAATATATGTAATCGGGGGATACGCTGAGCCAGGCTGCAGCCAGTCTGTCGTTAACCTGTCTTTTGCCTGTACTGTATATATCGGTTTTATAGATTTTGTTGCCGGATATGAAATAAATGTATTTGTCCAAAGCCCTCAAATACAAAGATTTATCTCCATTTATTATTATCTTTTCAGAGCCTGTTTTTTTGATTCTGTACAGACGGTTACCGTCTGAGTAATTTATATAATAAATGAAATCACCCGCAACTGCCAGCTCCAGTGCGGTGTCATCGGATATCCTGATATAACTGCTCCCATCCCTTTTGATTTTGTATATACCCTTATACTTGTTTGTATATATCCAGTCACTGTCCTTTGCAATATTTCTGTCCTTTTTTATAAGTTCTTCGTATGAAGGATTGTCCTTAACGCATTTAGGATACGAATTCCTGTCCCACATGTGATCGAAAGAGATCTGACTGTCCGAGAGATTGAAGTATGTATGCTTCAGGTCGCTCTTGGGATCCTGTTCATTTGAAACCGGATCATCCCATGTGGCATCCAGGTGATAGTATTCGCCATTTATTCTGACAATGTTCCAGGCATGTTCCTGCGGATCTTCTATATAATCCCCCTGACCCCTTGCAAGATAGCTGTTTATACCTGCAAGATCAAGCAGTATTTTCATGGTCCTGGCATAACCGTCACATACAGCGGTACCATTTACAAGTACTCCATAAGGTTCATGGGACTCCAGAGGAACTGTATTAGCCTTATAGTTTAAAAAATCGTATTTTGTATGTGTTACAATATAGTCATGAATGGCGGCTTCCTTTTCATAATCGCTCATCCCGGGATTAATGATACTTCTTACAATCTCATTTGCCTTTTGATTCATAGTATCATACCTGCTGAAAAGAGAAGGGCCAATTGTTTCCCTTTCATTGGGGTAGCTGAGGTACAAATCGGTAAGAGCGGGAAGCTTTTTCAACACACCGATATCAAGTATTGAGTTGTAATAAAGATTCAGGCTTGCAAGCTTTGAAAGTTCGCCCAAAGCGGTGATGCTTGAAAACTGGTTGATTGCAATATTTAAGGTTTTTATATTTATAAGTTTTTTTAAAGGTTCAAGGTTGCTGATTCTGTTTATGTATAACGATAAATCCTCAATACGGGTCAATGCAGACAGTGCATCTATCTCTTCAATCTGGTTATTGCCAAGATCCAGTTTGACAAGATTGACAAGGCCGGCCAGGGGTGTAATGTCAGATATCTGATTGTTGTAAAGGTACAGTATTTCTAGCTTCTTTAAGGATTTTAAGGGGGAAATGTCCTTTATGCTGTTTTTGCCAAGAGAAAGTATGGTAAGATTTGAAAAGTACTGCAATCCGTCCAAACTTTCAATATTGATTTCGGCTGCCGATAAAACCTTGATTTCCGAAACTTCACCCGATAAAATGTCCCCTGTATCCTTGTTCAATTTTTTTCTCACGGCTTTTTCCAGGTTCCGGTCCTTAAAAGTTATGACCCTGCCGGAAGTGATTAATACAGACCTGCTTGAATCGTCCCAT
This sequence comes from uncultured Clostridia bacterium, assembly GCA_937873555.1. Lineage (GTDB taxonomy): Bacteria > Bacillota > Clostridia > Acetivibrionales > CALMWN01 > CALMWN01. The sequence goes on along the minus strand of CALMWN010000078.1, from coordinate 5,710 downwards.
TGTACCGAAGCACCGAGACTTTCGGATATAAACCTTGCAGGGACCATTGTTCTGTCATTTACAAGCATGCCGGGAACGTCCAGTATGACCTGTCTGTCATTAACGCTCGCCAACGTGTTGTCAATCTGCAGCGTGACTTTAATATCACCTTTTGTTCCGGTAACTGTGTTACTATCGGAATCCCATTGGACATTTGCTCCGAGGGCTTCAAATATTGCTCTTAATGGGACCAGGACCCTGTTTTCAACAGTTACGGGCTGTACGTCGAATAACACGGGGTTTCCGTCAAGAATGACCTTGATATCGCTGCCCGCTTCTGCATAAGCTGAAAGGGAAAATATGGCGGTTATAATAATGAAAGTGATCAGTACGGCAGTGATTTGACTTTTTTTATACATTATGTGTTCTCCTGTTTATGCCCGGGTCATCAAGTCTGTTTTAATTTTCTGATATTTGTATCGAAAGGAGGATATACCACTCCTTTTTCCGTTATTATTGCTGTCACATATCTGCTTGGAGTCACATCAAATGCAGGATTCAGAACCGATACACCCTCCGGAGCAATCCTTATTCCCTTGATATGGGTAACTTCCTCGGATTTCCTTTCTTCTATGGGGATACCGTCACCTGTCTTCATATCAAAGTCGATTGTAGATACCGGAGCAGCGACATAAAAAGGTATATTGTTTTCCTTTGCAAGCACTGCAACGGAATATGTTCCTATTTTGTTGGCCGTATCTCCGTTTAAGGCTATCCGGTCGGCGCCAACAATAACACAATTGACTTTGCCTGCCTTCATGAAATGCCCTGCCATGTTGTCACATATGAGGGTAACAGGTATGCCGTCCTGCTGCAGTTCCCATGACGTGAGACGTGCACCCTGCAGGTACGGCCTGGTCTCATCTGCAAACACATTGATGTTTTTACCTGAGTCATGTGCAGCACGTATTACCCCAAGGGCCGTGCCATAATCGCAGGTTGCAAGGGCTCCTGCATTGCAGTGTGTGAGGATGGTATCTCCCGGTTTGATAAGTTCATTACCGTTTCTTCCAATGGATTTATTTACTTCCACATCCTCGGTATCCATCCTGTAAGCTTCCATTACTATGATATCCTTGATATCCTGAATGGATTTGTTTTTGTTATCGAGTGCTTTTTTTAAAACCCTGTCAACTGCCCAAAAAAGATTCACTGCTGTAGGGCGGGTATTTCTCATTACATTGCAGATTACGTCAAGCTGTCTGAAAAAATCATCCTTTGATTCCGTTACAATTCCCAATGCTCCAATCGCGATTCCATAGGCTGCAGTTACTCCTATTGCAGGAGCGCCACGCACTATCATATCCCTGATTGCCCTGGCAGCATCCTCAAATGTCCTGCAATCTACGGTAACATATTCTGTAGGAAGCCTGGTCTGATCTATAAGTTTTAGTACTCCATCCTTGTAATCCAGAGGTCTCATGATTCACTCCTTAAACTTTGCTGCAGTCACAGTTATCCTGACTAAAGCTGATTTTTTTGATTATGGAAAAAAGCATCCTCTTCACTTTTTCGTTGTTATCTGCAAATACCCTGAAAACTTCCTCCTCGGTGACGGGAGCTATTTCATTATTACCCTCAAGGCCTGCGTCATAATCAGTGATGAGAGATATATTCACATAGCAGATTCCCATCTCACGTGCCAGATAACATTCCGGGTACTGGGTCATGTTTATTACCTCCCAGCCCATCCGGCTGAACCAGCGGCTCTCTGAAACAGTTGAGAACCTTGGACCTTGAATAACGACAACCGTACCTTTTTCATGCATGGTAATACCCAGCTCTTTACCGGTTTCTATTGCTATTTTCCTGAGAACGGGGCAGTATGGATGGGCAGCGCTGATATGCTTCGTTACAGGTCCGTCAAAGTAGGTATCCTTTCTTCCCCAGGTCCTGTCTATAAACTGGTCGCAGACAACGAAATCGCCTGGTTTTATATAGGGCTGAAGGCTCCCTGAAGCTGTAGGGGCTATAATCCTTTTAACACCCAATTGCTTCATGGCATGAATATTTGCCCTGTATGGAATCATATGGGGAGGGTATTGATGGCTTTTCCCATGACGGGGCAGAAAAGCTATCCTGATACCTTCATATGTAGCTAATGCAATTTTATCACTGGGTTTTCCATAAGGAGTATCAATTTCTATTTCTTCCACGTTATCCAGAAAGGAATAAAAGCCTGAGCCTCCAAAAACTCCTATTTCCGCTTTGTGTTCCATAAAAACCTCCTTTTGAAGAATTGGGATTTTATTTATCCGGTTACATTATTTTCCGTAAATGTTTCCTGACTTATACCATGATTCATTTCGAGCAATTTATTTATAATTATATATCAGCAAAAAAAAACTTTAAATAATAAATAAGCATTATGCAGAAAATAATGAAAAGCTTTAAAAGGAGAATACCATGCCGGAAATATTAAGTGTTGAGTTGAAGAGAGACCTTGAAGGTGTTTATAAAACAGCGGGAGACTTGCTAAACCTGCTGGAATCAAAAAAATTTGATAATGAGGGAAAAGAGACAAAGGAATTAATGGAGCATGTCAAAAAAGGCCTGTTCGAGATTTCCGGAACCCTTCAAAAAGACATTTACAACTGCGATTACCTGATAACTAAAATGAAAACAACATATGGATATGACCTTGATGAGAAGGAAATTTTTTAAATGTGCACACCGGTTGTAAAAGACTTACAATACTATTAACAATGCTTAATGGGAAACATAATTTTATTATTTGCTAATACTACGTAGTACTAAAAGGTTGAAAATAAAACTATGGGGCACATGGGATTATAGATAAAAAATGGAGGTTTTCCTTGATGTTTGGCAAGCATGGGTTATTGAATATTATAAACAAGAAAATTGACAAAATATCCCTGAACATGGAAAAATTCAAGCTTGTCGATTATGTTTACTACCTTGAAAATCCCCGCAAGATGCTTTTTGCAAATTTTATCGGAGGGTTGGCAAGGGGATTTGGAATAGCAATAGGTTTTACGATACTGGGAGCTGTTGTGATATATCTCCTTCAGGTGGTGGTAAGGTGGAAACTTCCGTTGATAGGTGAATTTATAAGCCAGATAGTGAATATAGTGCAGGAAAATATGCGGAAAGCAGGAGGCAAAGTGAATGGATAACCAGAAATATCAATATCTGAGAGCTTTACTTATACAAGAGGCGAACAGGCTGGATGATGTCTTAAATAAAATGAAATACAATGAAACTGCACAACAGAATAAATACTCAAACAACGAGCTTTCAAGCTATGACAATCATCCGGCCGAACTGGGAACGCAGCTGTATGATGTGGAGCTGAATACTGCGCTAAAGATACATGAGGAACATCTACAAAAGGAAATTCATGATGCTCTTGGGCGTATGGAAGATGGAAATTACGGGAAATGTGCTTTTTGCGGAAAGGAAATTGATACCGAAAGACTTGAAGCAATTCCATATACGCGGCTCTGCATGGAATGCGAGCAAAATAAAGCTGTAGACCCTGAAATACTAGCCAAGCAGCGTCCTAATGAAGAGCTCGTTATTGATGCTCCTTTTGGCAGGAAGTATCTGAATAAAAGGGAAGATGACGAATATGAAGGGCTTGATTACCTTAATGACCTGGTGAAATACGGCACATCAGACAGCCCTCAGGATATGGGCGGATATCATGATTATGAAGAGTATTATGGAAATGAAATTGACAAGCAGGGAATAGTCGATGATATGGATCAGGTCTCAAATGATGAGTATAAGAAGCAGCTCCCATAATTCTACTCTGATATGAAAGCGGGATCCAGACCCGCATTTAATTCACTCGACGAAGCAGGCGGGGATCCGAATTCCCGCAATTTTTTTTGTATAAATTTATCACAACGCAAATTAAGAAAAAGTTTTAAACAGATTATATTTGATGTTTAACGCATATGGTATATAATAACTTGGAGAGAACTGTTATGAGTGGGCGGTATATGGAAAATAACAATTGAGAGGTGGTTAAAATGCTGGCAGATTTGATTAGAAACGGTTTTGGAGAAGCAGAAGATTTCAACTGTGCTGAAAAGATCCTTTATGGAGCAAATGAGGCGTACAAGCTCGGGCTGAGCAAGGACGCGCTCAGGATGTCTTCAGGCTTCGGCGGTGGAATGGCTCTGGAGGACAAGTGCGGTGCCCTGACTGCAGGAATTATGGTTCTTGGCCTTCTGTTTGTCAGGAACAATGCTCATGAAAGCACCAGGATAAAAGATTTGGAGCTGGAACTGTTCAATACTTATAAAAGGGAAATGGGCCATATTGACTGCAAACCTCTGAAGGAAAACTACAGAACCGAGGAACTTAAATGTAAAAATGTTATCGTCAGGGCTGCTGGAGTTCTGGACGGCATTATTGAAAGAGAGCTTAAGTAAAGGTAAAACAATAGTTTACAAATAAAATTCTAAGGAGGCATTATCATGTTAAGCAAAGCAAGTGAAATGAAAAAGGAAACCAGGGAAAAAATGAGGGATGGAAAGGGAGCAATAGAGCTGGCTCATGTTTTTACACAGGAGCAGATGAAGAACGAAGCAAGGCTTTGCGCCAGGCTTACACTAAACCCTGGGTGCTCCATAGGTTATCATGAACATGTCAATGATGAAGAGATTTATTACATAATCAGCGGTACAGGTACAGTGACAGATAACGGGGAAAAATACACGGTGTCTTCCGGAGATGCAATTTTGACGGGGCACGGTGAATGGCATTCCATTGAAAATACAGGTGATAAGCCGCTTGAAATGCTTGCAATAGTTATGCTGTTCTAGTGCTGGTTGAAATGCGCACCAAGGAGGATATTTGATATGGCGGAATATCGTATCTGGAGCAGCTCTGCAAAAAGAGTCCTGCAGGCTGCATATCTGCAGGAGCCTGACTCTGTACCGGTAGGACCGTATATGGGAAATCATGGGGCAAAGGTTGCAGGAGTAAAAATTTCCGAGTACTGCACGGACGCCCGGGTCATGGCAGAGGCTCAGCTGAAGGCGTGGGATATATACGGGCAGGACATTATTCCTGTTCAGTCGGATAATTATTACATAGCAGAAGGGTTTGGCGTTAAAGTGGAAATGCATGAGGATTCGACGCCAACGTTGAAGAAGCCTGTAATTGAGGATTTGAAAGATATTTATGGTTTGAAGGTTCCAGAACCTTACAGAGACGGAAGGATGGCGGTATACCTTGAGGCTACTAAAAGGGTCAAGGAGCAGGTGGGGGCTTTGGCTGCGGTACGTGGTACAGGTACCGGGCCATTTGCCCTGGCGGGTCATTTGATGGGAACTGAAAGATTCCTGATGGAACTGGCCATGGCTGACATGGACCCGGAAGGAGAAGAGGCTGCTGCATTGAGACATCTGCTGGATTTGACAAGCGATGCGCTGATCGAATTTGCAAAAGCCCTTCTCAAGGAGGGTGCTGATATTGTGCAGGCCGGTGACTCTCTTGCTTCCATAGATGTCATTTCACCAAAAATGTATAGAAAATGGGCGTTTCCCTACGAAAAGAAATTCTTCAAGGCTATTAATAGGGAGCTTCGGGATAAAAACGCTGCCGCCATACTGCATGTGTGCGGAAACATGACACCTGTTCTGAATGAGATGGCGGAAACCGGAGCCAATATCCTTGAACTGGATTACAAGGTAAA
>CALMWN010000077.1 GCA_937873555.1 uncultured Clostridia bacterium | reverse complement strand
AGAAATTTACACTGCAAAATTTCCACAAATTAATGATGTAACAAAGTAGTACTAAATGATATTCATATTTAACATCGAACCCAATAATAGTGGTTCCCAACTCACTTAGTAAATACATGAATCTATAACAGTTTTGTATATTGGAATAGCAGATTTATAAGTAAACTTGCTACCTGTAATGCATAATAATACTGCACTCATCAAATACGTCTTTAGCTTTGGCATTATTTCAGTTTTTAGATTTATCACAATTTATATATATAAAATGTAAAAATCTAGAATAGTTTATACTGAATATGGAGAGACGATTATGCAAACTTCTACGAGACTTAAACGTGATGCTAAGTACACTTCCATGCCTTTTTACATCAGGATCTGGAGGGATATAGTACATAGTCCCGGTCTGTATATTATGCTGCTGCCAGTGCTCGCGTTTTATATCCTGTTTTGCTATAAGCCGATGTACGGTGCTTTGATTGCATTTATGGACTTTCAACCGGGAGTACCGATCTTTCAGAACTCATGGGTGGGCTTCAGCAATTTTGTTGACTTTTTTCAGGACAGGAGTTTTTTCAGAGTAATAAAAAATACTTTGGTAATAAGCATTTCGTCTATAATTTCTGGTTTTCCCGTACCAATCATTCTGGCGTTACTGATAAACGAGCTCAGAAGCAGGCTATATTCCCGTTTGGTGCAAACAGTAAGCTATCTGCCTCATTTCATTTCCCTTGTAGTAATATGCGGCCTGATCAGGGATTTTACCGGAGGAAATGGCATAGTTACACGGTTTATTCAAATTTTAGGTTCGGACATAGGGACTTCACTCCTTATGAAGCCGAGTTACTTCGTGCCTGTTTATGTCATATCCGGTATATGGCAGGAGGCCGGCTATGGTTCCATCATATATCTTGCCGCTCTTACCGGAATAAGCCATGAACTGTATGAAGCGGCAACGATTGACGGCGCAAGCAGGTGGAAACAGACAATCCACATCACTCTTCCAGGAATACTTCCTACGATAGTAATAATGCTGATACTCAGGATGGGAAATATGATGAACGTCGGTTTTGAAAAGATTATTCTGCTGTACAATCCTCAGATTTACGAAACAGCGGACGTCATTTCATCTTTTGTATACAGAAAAGGTTTACAGGAATTCAACTTTAGTTTCAGTACTGCGGTAGGCCTTTTCAATTCTGCTATAAATTTTGCCATATTACTGGCAGCAAACTCAATAAGTAAAAGAGTAAACGAAACTTCGTTATGGTAGGAGGTATATAATCATGCCCGTAAAGTTTAAGGAGTCAATCCCGCAAAAATTGTTCAATCTATTCAATATATTTTTCATGATTTGTTTGATGGGTGTGACAATATATCCCATGCTTCATGTTTTATTTGCATCTCTCAGCAATGCACCTCTTCTGATGAAACATCAAGGCCTTTTATTGATGCCTGAGGGCTTCAGCACTGATGCTTATATTGCAGTATTCAAGAATGAAATGATTCCACTGGGCTATCGTAATACACTCTTTATAGTCACAGTAGGTGTAGCTGTCAATCTCATACTTACTTCGCTGGGAGCTTATTATCTTTCAAGAAAAGATCAGTTTCTGGTAAAGTATATCATGATGTTTGTTGTCTTCACAATGTTTTTCAGCGGAGGTATGATTCCCTCTTACCTGAATGTAAAGCAGCTTGGGATTGATAATACCTTGTGGGCGCTGATATTTCCGGTAGGTATAAGCACATTCAATCTGATAATATTGAGGACATCCTTCCTTGGCATACCCGACAGCCTGGACGAATCTGCGAAGCTTGACGGCGCAGGCCACTGGACCATCCTTACCAGGATATATATTCCCCTATCAAAAGCGGTTCTTGCAGTACTTGTACTCTATTACGGCGTGGGGCACTGGAACGCATGGTTCAATGCAATGATCTATCTGCGTAACAGGGATTTATATCCTCTTCAGCTTATATTGCGCGAAATTCTTATTGCCAATGACACCTCATCCATGCTGCAGATTAACGCTGATGTCAACCAGGTGGCTGAAACCATCAAATATGCTGTTGTAATTGTAGCTACTGCTCCGATACTCTGTCTTTACCCATTCCTGCAGAAATATTTCGTAAAGGGTGTACTTATCGGGGCGGTAAAAGGATAAGCAGAACACCAGGAAAATCTCAGGTGGCCTGAAATGCCATCATGGTATATGGATGACAGCCAGGTTGGAAATATACCGTGTTGCAGTTAAAGTATTCGGAAGCTTTATGAGCTTTCGAACAGATATTATAATATATAAGGAGTGATTATTTAATGAAAAGGTTTCTGTCACTTATCCTCTCAATAGCAGTAATACTTACTGCTGTAACCGCATGTACAGGAAAGAGCGGTACGTCAAACCAGGCAGCGGACAAGCCTGCCGCGTCTACTGCTTCAAAAGCATCTGAAACCTCCGGTGTAGTCTATCCAATAAAGGGTGCACCCAAACTTACTTATTGGCTGCCCCTTTCAGGAGATGTTTCTCGAAAGGTGAAAAGCTTGAATGATACAATGTTTGCAAAAGGACTTATCGAGAGAACAGGCATTCAGGTTCAGTTCACACATCCGGCGATGGGGCAGGAGAAGGAAACATTCAATCTGCTTGTAGCAAGCGGAGACATGCCGGATATAGTAGAATATACCTGGCTTAAGGATTATCCTGCAGGTCCCGATGCAGCTATCAAGAGTAACCTGGTTTACAAGCTGAACGACAACCTTTCAGCCTGGGCTCCGGATTTCAAAAAGCTTCTTGATTCCAAGCCTGAGCTTGCAAAAAAGTTGAAAACAGACACAGGAGCATATTACGGGTTTCCATTCATAAGAGAGAGCGATTACCTCAAAGTATGGAGGGGTCCGATCGTCCGGAAAGACTGGCTTGACAGCCTGGGTCTCAAGCTTCCTGAAACTGTTTCAGAATGGGAAGCCATGCTGACTGCATTTAAGAACAGTAAAGGCGCAACAGCTCCTTTATCTTGTGATGCATCAGGCAGTACCGATGGCCTCAGCAACCTTATAAACGAGGGACTGTTTGTAGGTGCATACGGGGTAATGCCGGGATTTTACCAGGAAAACGGGAAGGTTGTTTACGGTCCTATCCAACCCGGTTTCAAGGATGCTCTTGTGCTGCTCAGAAGCTGGTATGAGAAGGGTTTACTCGACAAAAATATTACTGCTAACAAGACGGCAGACCTCGATGCCAACCTGGGCAACAACAAAACCGGTGCGACAAACGGAAATACCGGTGGTGGAATAGGCAGATGGGTTCCTGTTCTGCAGAAAACCGATCCCAAAGCGATGCTTTCCGCAACAAAGTATCCTACTCTTGAAAAGGGGCAGAGGGCTAAGTTTGGGCAGAAGGAACAGGACTTTTATGAGAGCTATATACTCGCTTGTGTAAACCCGAAGAGCAAGAACGTTGAATACGCGGTCAAGCTTTTGAACTGGGGCTATAGCGAGCAGGGATACATGTATTATAACTACGGTATTGAAGGTGACTCCTATACTATTAAGAATGGTAAGGCGGTTATGAGGGATGATATTGTAAAAGCAGCCGATAACAAAGCCGAATGGTCATATTATGCGCGTTCTCCTTATAACGGGCCGAACGTACAGGCTGAGAACTATCTTCCCCAACTGCTCCAAATGCAGGAGCAGAAGGATGCTATAGGTTTGTGGTCGCAGAACGACCGTGACAAGTATATCCTCCCTCCTATTTCACAGACCGTTGATGAATCTAAAGAATTCAACAAAATCGTTACCGGCATAAATACTTACTATACGGAATTTATTAACAAGTTTGTAACCGGGCAGGTCAAGGTGGAGGATTATGACAATGTTTTTGTTCCCGAAATTAAGAAGATGAATATAAGTAAGGCCTTAGAATACAGACAGGCAGCTCTTGACAGGTATAACAAGAGATAAGCTCGTGAAACCATGAAAATGGCAAAAGGGTTGGGACTGGAGGTGTAAGCCGGTTCCAACCCTTTTATTGCAATTCTTCAGTTAAGAACAGACAAAATTGGTAAATATGTTTTTAATCTGTTATACTGGGATGGAACCAAACATTGACAGTTTCGTAAGAGGAGGTCAAAATCATGATGAACGTGAGATTGGCACGATATGACGAACTTAACCATTTGTTGGACCTGTACAGGCATTTAAACCCTGACGACCCTGATATAAGCGGAGCTGAAAATATTAAAAGCCTGTGGAAGGAGATATTTGAAGATCCCGGTCTGTTCTATATTGTGGCTGAAGAAGACGGGCAACTGACAGCATCCTGCACATTGGCTGTTATTAAGAACCTGACAAGAGGAGCGCGGCCATACGGGCTGATAGAAAATGTTGTGACCCATCAGGGCTATAGGAGAAGGGGTTACGGCAAGGCAATACTTAATAAGGCAGTAGAAATTGCCAAAGGAAAGAACTGCTACAAGGTAATGCTCCTGACCGGAAGGAAGGATGAGGGTGTACATAGATTTTACGAGGAAGCCGGTTTTGAAAGTGGAGTAAAAACAGGATTCATAATGAAGCTATAAGGAATTGTTACATGTTCAAAATGGATTATAGGTCCAGGGAATACCCCAATGTCATTAAGTTAAGACAGATGTAATTAAACTGAAAGAAGAGTAGAGTACAG
>CALMWN010000076.1 GCA_937873555.1 uncultured Clostridia bacterium | reverse complement strand
TTGTAAAAGTATACCTGCATACCGGGCGTTCACACCAGATACGTGTGCAGTTTTCCCATATCGGACATCCGCTTTACGGCGATCAGAAATATGGAGAAGCCATAAGCAAAGCCGGGCAGCAGATTGCTTTGTGGTCGGCGGAAATCAGCTTGAAGCACCCCACGCTGCAAAATGTTATGGCATTTAAATCAATGCCGCCTGATTCTGAGCCCTGGAGGAGATTTAGATTCCCTTAAGTGACTATACTTTGAAACAGGGACAGGGTGGACGGAGGTTTTGTGCTTGGATCGGCAAGTTCCCATTTTAAAGGAGGAAAAAGAATGAAAAATATATTATTGGTAATACTGTCCGTTACTATTTTTTTGATTCCTGCAGCCGGCTGCAGCCGAACTTTCAAGGATACTTCATCAGACTCTCAAAACGCAGCAGAAAAGACTTCAGCTGTAGAAACCAAAAAGGAAAATACGGTGAAAGCGGTTGAAAGCTTCAGCTGGAAAGCAAAGCTTTACTTCCCTGATAAAAATGCAATGAGTGTTGTTAAGGAAGAGAGGGAAATGAAAACAGAAGGAATCAGGCCTGATGCTGTAAGTATGGCAAGGGCTTCCATTGAAGAACTTGTTAAAGGGCCTGTGAACAAGGAACTTGGAAATTCCATGCCCAAAAACACAAAAATACTGGAGGTATCGCTTGATAAGGGCCTTCTGACGGTAGACCTGTCAAAAGAGTTTGAAAAAGAGCATCCAGGAGGATCAACCGGTACAATAATGACTTTGTCGCAGCTTGTATTGACGCTTACAGATATTCCGGGAGTTGACCAGGTCTTCTTCAAAGTGGATGGAAATATCCTGAATGATTTCAAGGGTCATATAGAGTTTAAAAAACCGTTTAAAAGGGCAGATTATGAGGACAATATCTCAAAATAAGACTATTTCCGGTTTCTATAAATAAAATCGGCCTTATAAGGGGACAATAATGAAATAATACCGGAATGGAGTGATAGATATCAGCAGGAACCAAACAAGCGGTATAAGTGATATTATTGTTGAGCTTGAGAATATGGAGAAAAATATTTGCAATATGCCTCTTGTCTTCACAGAAATTTTTAAGGACGAAATAAATGCCAATGACGAACTTAGATTGTATAATGGTGTAAAAAGAATTGTTAAAAAGTATTCAAGCGATAGAGAGGCTTTGGCAGTTCTTGACGAATTTACATCGGTTATTTCAGGAGGAGCATCTTTGGGTGAGATTCTCAAGGTAGTCAGGGATGAAGCTGTAAACCCTACATTGGAGACAGGCTTGACGGTGGACAGGGAATGTGATTTACATTGAAAGATACATGATAAATGATTGATTATAAATCCTACAGTATAGAAAATTGCAGCAGAAGGGCAAAAGTGAATTTACTTTTGCCCTTCTGCTGCAACATGTTGTTTGTATCCTTGAATATGGTTATAATAATATAAAACAAGCAATGGGAGACATATATGGGGAAATTACAATTGATCGCCACTTCGGCTTTCGGAATAGAAGCTGTGGTGGGCAGGGAGCTGAAGAATCTGGGCTACACGGACCAGCTGGTGGAAAACGGCAGAGTTACATTTTCAGGTGACTTGAACGCCGTATGCAGGACAAATCTCTGGCTCAGGTCATCAGACAGGGTATTGGTCAAGGTGGGGGAGTTCAAGGCTCTCTCCTTCGAAGAACTGTTTGAGAAGACAAAAGCTCTTCCATGGGATGAATGGATACCTGAAAATGCTGAATTCCCGGTAGAGGGAAAGTCTATAGATTCAAAGCTTTCCAGTGTGCCGGACTGTCAGGCTATAGTGAAAAAGGCTGTTGTTGAGAAAATGAAGCTTAGATATAAAAGGCAGTGGTTTGAAGAAAACGGTCCGAAATTCACTATTGAGGTAGCACTTCTCAAGGATATGGCTACTCTGACTATAGATACAAGCGGGGCCGGTTTACATAAAAGAGGTTACAGAAAGCTTGTGAGCGGAGCTCCGCTCAAAGAGACCCTGGCAAGCGCACTTATACTTATCAGCCATTGGAACCATGAAAGGGTGCTATTCGACCCATTCTGCGGTTCGGGAACGATTCCCATAGAGGCAGCTCTGATAGGGTTGAACATTGCACCAGGTATAAAACGTGAGTTTGCTGCGGAAGACTGGCCTGTCATTCCTAAGACAATGTGGGAAAGTGCCAGGGAGGAGGCCCGTGATCTGGAATTACCTGACAGGGAGCTTCGCATACAAGGTTCAGACATAAGTGACGAGGCGATGAGTCTTGCCCGCCATCATGCAAAGGAAGCCGGAGTCGAATCACATATCCACCTTCAGAGAATGCCGATGGATGAAATAAAATCCAGATACAAATATGGCGTGATAATATGCAATCCTCCTTATGGAGAGCGGCTTGGCGAAAGCAGGCAGATAGAAGCACTGTACAGACAGATGGGTAAGGTGTTTACCTCTTTTGATTCATGGTCATATTATATTATAACATCCAGTATGGATTTCGAACGCCTCTTTGGCCGCAGGGCCGACAAAAAGAGGAAGCTTTATAATGGAAGGATCATGTGCAACTATTATCAATATTTCGGACCTCCGCCACCAAGAATAAAGAATGAGGTAAAAAATGTTTGACTTGAGCTACCGCCTATATTATCATATTGAATTAAATATATAGAATGCTGTATTAATCAGTGTAGAACGGTAGAACACTCTTTATCGTGCCTGCAACATGGAGGGACAAAATTTGCGAAGCCAGAAGCCGGGCAGATTTATTGAATATCAGGCATAAAGAAGTGTAAGGGAGGTTTAGCATGATTTTAAAAGTAGGTCGGTCCAAAACCGGTGGAACTGTCAGAATCCCCGGTTCAAAGTCGCATACTATCCGCAGCCTGTTTATTGCAAGCTTTGCAGAGGGCAGATCTGAAATATTGAATCCGCTGGTATCAGATGATGCGCTGTCCGCAGTTGAGGTGTGCAAAGCCTTGGGCGCAGACATAAATATACTTGAGGACAAATTTACAGTTCAGGGTTTTAATTCAATTCCTATTACTCCTAATGATGTAATAAATGCAGGCAACTCAGGTACTACTATCAATTTTGCTCTTTCTGCCGCTGCTCTGGGAGAAAGCTGTTCTGTTTTTACAGGAGATTATCAGATCAGAAGAAGGCCATTGGGCCCTTTGATAACTGCCCTCAATAATCTGGGAGCAAATGTTTCCTCCACCAGGAACAACGGTATGCCTCCTGTAATAGTAAAAGGAAGGTTAAAGGGCGGCAGCACCGAGTTGGACGGAGTAACATCACAGTACCTTTCATCGATACTTTTAAGC
>CALMWN010000075.1 GCA_937873555.1 uncultured Clostridia bacterium | reverse complement strand
TCATCGTCGGCGACTTTCACATTCTTTGACTCTATAACGAATTTAAGTATCTTCTCAATCTCTTCCCGGGGCAATTGAACTGTCCCCGAGCAATCCCTGCATGGTTTTACTTTTACCATAACGCCCTCCGGTTGTAAATTATCCTTATATATGACAGGGAACGCAAACAGTGATCATAATCCTCTCAATATTTGCGTTCCCAAAAATAATATTATACTTTTATTCGATTGTCAAAACAACAACCGACATCGGAGGCAGGGTGGTATTGAAGCCTGTATCGCCAATTGCAAAATTCTTAAAATCTACAGGCTTTAACTGATCAGGATTTTTAAAGGTATTATGAACATTCATGGCTCCTGCTGTCAATACCCTGCCTGAAATACTGCCAGCCTTCATTCCATTTAGCAGGCATTCAACCTCAGCGCTCTCATGCGGATTTATGTTGCAAAGGCTCACATTTATTCTGCCCCTGTCATCTTTGGAGGCTGACACACTGATCTGTGGAAGCTTTTCACCTTCAAAGCCGTATTCATCTGAAATAACTTCCGTTGGTACAAAATCGGCATCCTGATGAACCTTATACATGTCATAGATATGATAGGTCGGTGTAAGTACCATTTTATCGCCTTCTGTCAGGACAAGAGCCTGGAGTACATTTATGATCTGGGCAATATTTGCCATCCTTACACGGTCGCTGTGATTATTGAAGATATTAAGGCTGATACCGGCAGAAACTGCATCACGGAGTGTATTCTGCTGGTAGAGGAAACCGGGATTGGTACCCGGCTCAACGTCAAACCAGGTCCCCCACTCATCAACAATCAGGGCCACCTTCTTTTCCGGATCATATTTGTCCATAATTGCAGAATGCTTAACAACAAGTTCATCTGTGAACCAGGCAGCTTTCATAATGGCAAACCATTCACTCTCTTCAAAATCTATGGCAGAGCCTCTTACTGCATCAGGTTTTTTCAAATAGACCTTATTCCCATCCTGCTGCTCAATTACTATGCTGTGGTCCCTAACCCTTGTATAGTAATGCAGAGCCAAACCGTCCATGAAATATCCGGCTTCCCTCATCATCACCTCTGTCCAGTGATAGTTGTCGCCTCTGGGGCCGGCTGCTATCTTATAGATTTCATTGTTTCCATAATTTCTCACGTACAGGCTGTAATTGCGGTAAAGGTCAGCATAGTGCTCTGCCCTCATTCTTCCTCCACAGCCCCAGTTCTCATTTCCAACCCCGAAATATTTGAGCTTCCAGGGCTTTTCCCGCCCGTTTGCTTTTCTCAGGGAAGCCATCGGAGATTCGCCGTCAAAGGTCATGTATTCGACCCATTCCTGCATCTCCAGAACAGTTCCGCTTCCTACATTTCCACATATGTACGGCTCTGTTTCAAGCAGTTCACACAATTCGAAAAACTCGTGAGTACCGAAATGGTTGTTTTCAACTACTCCGCCCCAATGCGTATTGATAATTTTCGCTCTTCCTTCACGGGGCCCGATCCCGTCCTTCCAATGGTACTCATCTGCAAAACAGCCTCCCGGCCAGCGGACCATCGGTATTTTAACAGCTTTTAATGCATTTATTATGTCGTTGCGCATTCCTTTTGTATTTGGAATTTTTGAATCTTCACCCACCCAGAAACCATCATAGATGCAACGGCCCAGATGTTCTGCGAAATGGCCGTATATATTCTTGTCGATTTTGTGGTTTCCTGCTTTAGCATCAATTTTCAGCATATTCTTCATTGTAATTTACCTCCCTGGTTTTATGTTATATATAATGTAATATCATTTCTAACCTTTAACCCCTCCGGCTGCAAGCCCTGATATAAATGCACGCTGGTTGAGCAAAAATACAATAACAATTGGTATGATTGCGAGTACAGCCCCTGATATAAGCATGTCATAATTGTTTCCGTATGGTGTCATGAGGGATGCAAGGCCGATAGGTATGGTAAACATGGTATTTGTGCGAAGAACAATTAAAGGCCATATAAAGCTGTTCCAGTTATGCATGGCAAGAAGTATTCCCATTGCCCCAAAAGCAGGCTTCATCAAAGGCGCCATGATTCTGAAGTAAATACCGAACTCGGTACAGCCATCAATCCTTCCTGCATCCATGAAGTCCTTCGATATGCTGCTGACATATTGGCGGAAGAAGAATATAGCCATGGGTGAAACCATAAACGGAAGTATAACCCCATAGTACGTATTTATCAGGCTCATTCCTACAATCAGCTTGTATAATGGAAGCATCAGTATTTCAAGTGGTATCATCATTACAAACAATACCATTGTAAAAACCACATTTCTTCCTTTGAAATAGTAAGCGCCCAAGCCATAACCAACAAATGAAGAAAGGAAAAGTGAGCTTATGGTATAAAGGAAGGTAATGCTAAGGCTGTTTCTATACCAATACAAGTAAACACTGCCTTTTCCTGAAAAAAGAAGCCTGTAATTGTCCAAGCTCATCAAGCCCGGCAGGATTCTGAAGTCCAGGCCATTCCTGAACAGCTCCTTGGAACTCTTAAATGATGCCATGAACATATAATAAAGTGGAAACAGGACAATAAAGCTCACCAGTATGAAAAAAGCAATCATTAGTATTGTTGCGAGCAGCTTTCTTTGTTTTGTGTCCATTTCAGTCACCTTCCTTTTTAAAGAGCCCGAAGGATTTTAACTGTACAAGATTAACCGCCAGAACTATCAGCAACAAAGTTATTCCAATAGCTGAGCCAATACCCATGTCATTCCTCTGGAAGGACTGCTGGTAAATGTATCTCACTATTGTCAGACCTATATCCCCCGGCATTCCTTCATTCCAGAATACGAAGCTTTCTCCGAACATCCTGTATCCGTCAAAAATTCCTATAGTTAATGTGTATATAATTATTGGCTTTAATAACGGCAGCGTAATTCTATGAAGCTTGGTAAAAGCATTTGCTCCATCTATTTCTGCGGATTCATACAAGTCTTCCGGAATACTCTGCAAACCGGAAAGATAATAAACCATATTAATACCGGCATACCTCCAGGAAGCGAGGATAACCATCAAAAGCATGCCGCTCCAGTAATTCAACGGCCACTTCTGCGGGGGAAGGCCCAATTTTATAAACAGTGAGTTGATCAACGCCGTATCCAGTTCACCAAACATCAGCCTGAAGGAGACACCGGCTACAATAACCGAAGTTAAAGCAGGTATGAATATTACAGATCTGAAGAAATTCTTACCCCTCATTAGTTTTGAGTTCAAAAACACTGCAAAAATTATAGGAATTGGTATCAATAATAATAGTGTCAACGCTGTATAAATAGTATTTGTGCGTAATGCATTAAAAAAATGTTCATTGAGCAGCCTCTGATAATTGCTCAGTCCAATGTACCTTGCATTCTTTAAGCCTAAAATCTCTTGAAAGCTCATGTTTATGGTACTTATTGTAGGATATAGGAAAAAAATAAAAAATGACAGGATAAAAGGTGAGACGAATATATATGGTGCTATTTTCTCTGAATAAAAGAATTTTTTAAAGCTAAAACCGCTGCTGACATCATTTTTTCGTTTGTATTCCTGATTTGTCGCTACCTTCGCCAAGACACTCCACCCCCTTTTTATAATTTGGCTGCTAAAATCAACAGTTGATTCTAGCAGCCATTTGTTCCTTTGTACAATCAGTGTCCGTTACTTCTTCTGCTGCTTGCGCAATTCGTCAGCCGCAGCCTTTAACGCTTGCTCCGGAGTCTGGCTCTGTTCCTTTAATGACTTGAACATTACATTTGATTTTACTATATCCTGTGAAGCAGCGCTTAATTCTCCCATATTAGGGGACTTTATCTCGTCCTTCATATTAAGCAATACATTGAATATCTTCTCATTACCGAAATATGGATCGGGCTGCTGAAGTTCAGGAGCATTCCATATATCCCATCTGATAGGATCAAAATTGAGTTCCTGCCAGATTCTAATATTGGACTCTTTGGAAAGCTTCGCATAAGCAAGGAATTTAACAGCCACGTCCTGATTCTTGCTCTGTTTTGTAACAGCTGTTCCTGTTCCGCCTATGCCTGCCGACCTTGAGTTGCCTTTTTCAAAAACAGGCAAGGGGCGAACCAGAACTTTACCTTTTAAATCAGGCATGTAGGCTAAGAATCTGCTCATGTACCACATTGGCATGATCAAGGAACCCATCCCGCCTTTATTCATAAAGGTGAAGAATTCTTCGGAACCGGTATTTCCTCCCGGCATAGGAATGGCGATTTTATCCTTATAAATCATATCCTGCAGAGTTGTCAGTGTCTTAATGTTAATGTCATTATCCAGAATTACATTTCCACTTTTATCAAGATAATCCGAACCCCTTTGTATTATCATAGGCCAGAAGGGTCTTTGGTCCGTTACCTCAAAAGCTGTCATCGGCTTTCCAGTTGCAGCAACAACCTTCTTTCCGGCTTCAACATAACCGCTCCAGGTTTGGATGGAGTCAACATTAACACCGGCCTTATCCATCATTTCCTTGTTGTAATAAACAACTGTAGCACCTACATGGAAGCAGATACCGTAGTACTTTCCATTTTTGCTGTAAATATCAAACCTTGATTGGACGAACTTGTCTTTTTCAGGTTCAATGATCTTGTTAAGTTCAACTAATTGAATATCACCTTTTAAAAAGTTTTGGAAAAAGTTGATGTTTATGTCAGCAATATCCGGTGCTCCGACTCCAGACTGCAGTGCGATCAGGAGCTTATTGTGCATTTCTGCATTTGGATAAGCTTCGATTGATAATTCGATTGGCTGGTTGGGATTGCTTTTATTCCATAATACCCCAGTTTTATCATAATAAGTCTTATGCAGTTCCTGAAATGTCCATAAGGATAATTTTACCGGTTTTGCAGGTTGATTTGCATCAGTTTTTGTCCCCTGTGCCGGCTGGCTTCCACCACTGTTACTGCTGCATCCTGATAAGATGGAAGTCATCAGAAATAAAA
>CALMWN010000074.1 GCA_937873555.1 uncultured Clostridia bacterium | reverse complement strand
TTTCTGCCTGTCTCGTGGGCTCGGAGATGTGTATAAGAGACAGGCTTTGAGGTGGGGAAAGATGTTTATGGCGAGTTTGTTGAAAAGCTTCCCTGGAGTGCAGACTTTATAAAGAAAACCTCATCCTGCAAATGGCATATCAACCTTCAGGAAATAATAAAAAACACTCTTGTAAGAGATGGGGCGGATGAGGATAAAGTATTTGTCAGCGGCATATGTACAAAATGCAATAATGAAACCTTCTTTTCCTACAGGGGTGACAAGGGTAGTACCGGAAGCCTGGCAGCGATTATTCAACTTTTGTAATCAGGAAGAAAAAACAAGGAGAGTTTTTGTGAGAAAAAAATTCATATTACTGCTTGCGTCGGCTATTCTGGCTTTGAATATCACTTCCTGCCGGATACAGGAAAACAGCAGGATTATGGGCCAGGCTGAAAATCAATATACAAAAAAAAATACCGATGACGTTATGGACAGGGGCCCTGTGAGAGGCGGTACTTTAAAACTGTTCAGCACCAGGCCGGATACCTTGAATCCCATCCTTACAAATAACCTGTATGTACAAAAGTTTTCCCGTCTGATTTTTGAAGGCATGGTTGCGCTGGACAAAAAACAAAAACCCGTCCCTGTTCTTGTCAACCATTGGGATATTTCAAATGACGGCCTTACCTGGACATTCCATGTAAGGGACAATGTAATGTGGCATGATAACATGGCATTATCGGCAGAAGACATGGAATTTACGATTGAGACAATAATGAACGGCAATCTGAACAGCCCATATAAAAAAAATGTACAGAACATAGCTGCCTTTGCTGCTGTCAATAAAAATACCCTGAGACTGGTCCTGAAGAAGCCCAATTCATTTACGGCAGAGCTGATGACTTTTCCCATCCTGCCAAAGCATTATTTCGTCGGAGAGGATATGGCAAGGACACAGAGGAATATGAACCCTGTTGGAACAGGCCCGTACAAATTCCAGTCATACAGTGATGAAAGTGAAATAAGGCTGGGGACCAATGAGAACTGGTGGAACTCCAGGAATCCGGTAAAGAATGCCCCAATGCTGCCGTATATAGCAGAAATAAGCATAAGGATTTATAACACACGGAGTGACTCTGTTGCCGCTTTTCAGGCAAAAGATATTGATGCTGCCATGATAGACCTGAATGATTTTGTCAAATTCAGCGGCAGGTCTGATCTTACAATGAGGAGATATCCGGGAAAGAATTTTGATTTCGTAGCTTTTGATCTGACAAAACCTGCACTCTGGGAAAAAGGAGTGAGGCAGGCAATTTCATATGCAGTTGATAAAGTAAGGCTGGTAAATGACGTGGTCCCGGGAGAGGCAGTTGCGGCAGACCTGCCTGTACTGCCTGACAGCTGGCTCAATGACGGCAGCAGGATTTACTACGGTTATGACCTGAACAAGGCAAAAGAATTGCTGGCTCAGAATGGATGGAAGAAAGAGGGAGACGTTTTATATAAATTCATAAACGGCAACATCACCTATCTTAATTTTGATATGCTTGTAAATGAAGACAATGATATAAGATACAGATTCGCAACCAGGATAGCTGAACAACTGAAGGAAATCGGTATCCGTGTCCAGGTGAAAAAACTGCAGTGGGATGAGGAATTGAGACAGATTTCATCAAAAAGGTATGATATGGCTTTACTTGGCTGCAGCGTCTCTTCCATACCCGATATTTCCTTTGCCTATTCAACCTCTGAAATCTACTCGGGCAGGAATACTGCGGGTTACAGCAATCCGGCAGTAGACAGCTACCTTGAGCAGATACTCGCGGAGAATGACAGCAGCAAAAAGAAGGCGTTGTTTTTAAATATGAAGGATATTGTGAATGATGAAGCTCCTTATATCGGATTATGCTTTTATAATGTTGGAATGGTCTACAACAAGAGGATAAGAGGAAGCATGAACCCGCACATATGGGATGAAATCAATGATCTTCCTGCATGGTATATTCCGGTGAGGTGAAGGCTATTGGCTGCTGGCTGCTGGCTATTGGCTACTGTCTAATGGCTAATGAATAATAAATAAGGGCGAAGGCCAACAGCCAACAGCCAATATGGCCTTTACAAACGATTTTACGATATGTATAATTTAAAAGAATGAGGCAGAACAGAAATCAATTGAAGGGAATAAACGGGTGAACAGGGATGATTTGGGCGGTTATCGCAGTATTGATTGTTATACTTGACCAGACAACCAAATTTTATATTACCAGGAATGTAAGCTTTGAGAATCCTATAAATGTTATCAATAACTTCTTTTATATTACACATACTACCAATAAGGGAGCCGCCTGGGGAATTCTCCAGAACGGAAGGTATTTTTTCATACCTCTGACCATAATAGTGTCAATAGCTTTGATATATTTCCTGGCAAAGTCGGACAATAAAATTCTGAAGCTTTCCCTGTCTTTGATCCTGGGAGGTGCAGCCGGGAACCTGATTGACAGGATTATAAAAGGAAGCGTTGTGGACTTTCTGGACTTTTATTTCGGTTCCTACAATTTTCCGACCTTCAATGTGGCTGATTCGTTTGTAGTAGTGGGCACATTCTTACTTGCATATTACATGTTGTTTGTTTATCAGGAAAAAAAGGAAACAGAGGGCTAGTCAATTAACATGGAAGAAATCGAATTAATCTGCGATGAAAAGGATATAAGGCTGGATGCCTGGCTGACAGGCAGACTTCAAAAATTTTCAAGGTCTTACGTACAACAGTTGATTAATGAGAACAAGGTGCTTGTCAACGGGAAAAATACAAGGAGCAACTACAAGATGAGGTTGAAGGACCAGGTACTGGTGACAATTCCTGATCCGCAGACTCTGGATGTCAAAGCTGAAAAAATAGATTTTGAAGTGCTGTACGAGGACGATGACATAATTGTGGTGAACAAGCCGAGGGGGATGGTGGTTCATCCTGCTGCAGGAAATTATTCCGGTACTTTGGTAAATGCCCTGATGGATTACTGCGGTGATGAACTGTCGGACATAAACGGTGTTATACGTCCGGGAATTGTTCACAGGATTGACAAGGATACCTCCGGTGTACTGGTAATAGCCAAGAATAATCAGGCCCATGAGAGGCTTTCGGAAAAATTAAAGGAACATGATATAAAAAGGATTTATGCAGCTGTAGTGGAGGGTGTTATCCGTGAACAGTCGGGGAAAATAGATGCACCTATCGGAAGGCACCCCGTAGACAGGAAAAAAATGGCCGTAAACACGAAAGCCGGACGTAGAGCAGTAACCTACTTCAAGGTGCTGGAAAGGTACAAGGATTCCACATATATCGAACTGCAGCTTGAAACCGGACGGACCCATCAGATCAGAGTCCATATGTCTTATATCGGACATCCGCTTGTCGGAGACGAGGTATACGGCAGAAAAAGCGGCAGTCACGGACTGCACGGTCAGGCATTGCATGCCAGGGTTTTGGGCTTTGTCCATCCTGCAACAGGCAGGTATATGGAGTTTGAATCGGAATTACCGCTGTACTTCCAAAATCTCTTGAAGGTTTTGCGAGAAAACTATGGACAACAATAGTATAGTATGATAATATTATTTAAATTGAATATTACCTTTAAATTAGTCCAGAGAGGCTCAAAGGTGAAATCATCAGGTTAATGCTTTTTTAGTATGTCATGACTTCCTGCCTTCTGGTGGGAAGTTTTTTAGTTTATAACATTAAATATTTATATTTGGAGTGAATGCTATGATGGACAAGGCAGAAATAATGGACGAAAGCAGCATTGCAAGAGCGGTTACCAGAATTGCACATGAAATCATTGAAAAGAATAAAGGTGTGGAAGACCTTGTTCTTATAGGAATACAGCGCCGCGGTGTTCCGCTTGCCCGGATGATTGCGCAAAAGATAAAGGAAGTTGAAGGTACATCAGTACCTGTCGGGATTCTTGACATAACATTTTACAGGGACGATCTGAGCCTGCTTTCTGAACATCCGATTGTAAATGGAACTCAAATCGATTTTGCAATCAATGACAGAAAGGTTGTTCTTGTCGATGATGTCTTGTTTACAGGACGTACTGTACGTGCAGCGATAGATGCCTTAATGGATATAGGAAGGCCCAGGATAATTCAGCTTGCCATATTGATAGACAGGGGGCACAGGGAGCTGCCAATCAGGGCTGATTATGTCGGCAAAAACGTACCGACCTCAAGAAATGAGGTTGTTCATGTAAAATTGTTCGATATTGACAGAGTGAATGTCGTAACGATAAGCGATATGGAAAAAGGTATAAAGCATTAACTGGTAAGGGTTTAAACCTTACTATTTTTTTACATGGTTTGCGATTTATGTCCAGGCTAAGATTAATCATAAATCATATAGCATTGCAATTTTCCTTACGGGAGCGTGAATACCATGAACCTTAAATCAAAAGATATCCTTGGTCTTAAGGATATGAGCGCAGATGAAATAATGCTGATTTTGGATACTGCAAAGACAATGAAGTATATCCTTACTTCAAATAACAAGAAAACTCCACATCTGCAGGGCAAATCAATAATTACGCTTTTTTATGAAAACAGCACAAGAACGAGATTGTCTTTCGAACTCGCATCAAAATATATGAGCGCCGCTGCAGCCAATATATCAGCCTCCGGAAGCAGTGTGTCAAAAGGTGAAACGCTCATAGACACAGGAAAGACCATAGATATGATGGGTGCGGATGTAATAATTCTAAGGCACCCAATGTCGGGAGCACCGCACCTTCTTGCGAGGAATGTGAACGCATCCGTCATAAATGCCGGAGATGGTATGAATGAGCATCCGACGCAGGCTCTTCTGGATATGTTCACTATCATCGAAAAAAAGGGGAGTCTTAAAGATTTGAAGATAGCTATTGTCGGAGATATATTGCACAGCAGGGTGGCACGCAGCAATATATGGGGGATGACCAAGCTGGGTGCCGAGGTCAACGTAGCCGGACCTTCAACCTTACTCCCGGTAGGAATGGAAAAGACAGGAGTCAGGGTATTCAATACCGTTCAGGAAGCATTGATAGATGCAGATGTGGTAATGGGATTGAGAATACAGCTTGAACGGCAAAAGAAGGGTCTGTTTCCTACAATAAGGGAGTATTCAAGATTCTTCGGACTTGATGAAAAACGCCTGAGGCTTGCAAGAGAAGATGCAATCATCATGCATCCCGGACCGGTCAACAGGGGTGTAGAGCTTACAAGTAGTGTTGCTGACGGCGATCAATCTCTGATAAACGAACAGGTAATGAATGGTGTCGCTGTGAGAATGGCGCTTTTATACCTTTTGACAAGGAGGAATAGCAGTGAAAATATTAATTAAGAATGGACATGTTGTAGACAGCAGGACTAAAAAGGATGAGGTCTGCGACATACTGATAAGCGAAGGAAAAATTGAAGCAATAGGCAAAGGTCTTGAGCTGGCAAACGGAGATATCATCGATGCTGAAGGTAAATACGTATTCCCCGGCTTTGTAGACGCACACTGCCATCTAAGAGACCCGGGCTTTGAGTACAAGGAGGATATTGAAAGCGGTACCAGAAGCGCTGCTTCAGGAGGTTTTACTTCGATAGCCTGTATGCCGAATACAAACCCTGTTATCGACAGCGAAGCGGTGGTAAAATATGTTCTGAACAAGGCAAAAAATGAAGGGATAGTAAATGTATACCCGATTGGTTCAATAACCAAAGGTCAGAAGGGAGAGGAACTGTCGGAAATAGGCGAGTTGAAATTCGCAGGAGCGGTAGCGATCTCCGATGACGGCAGGCCTGTGAAAAGTTCATCCCTTATGAAGAAGGCACTACAGTATGCTTCAATGTTTGATATAACAGTGATATCTCACAGTGAAGACCTGGACCTTTCGGACGAGGGTGTTATGAACGAAGGCTACCAGTCAACAATAATGGGCCTTAAGGGAATTCCAAGCGCAGCTGAGGAAATTGCCGTCGCTCGGGAACTGATACTGGCCGAGTACACAAATACTCCCATCCATATAGCTCATGTAAGTACCGAGCTTTCGGTAGATCTTATCAGAAATGCCAAAAATAGAGGCGTGAGAGTGACGGCGGAAACATGTCCACACTATTTTGTACTTACCGATGAAGCATGCAGCGGCTTTAACACGCTGGCAAAGGTAAATCCTCCGTTAAGGTCGAGAAAGGATGTTAATGCAGTAATTGAAGGTTTGAGTGACGGAACGATAGATATTATCTCAACAGACCATGCTCCTCATCATCCTGATGAAAAAAACGTAGAATTTGCCGCTGCTGCAAGCGGATTCGTAGGCTTTGAAACAGCATTCCCGCTGGCGGTGACTTATCTGGTAAAACCCGGTTACCTAACTCTGAATCAGCTTGTGGAAAAAATGTGTGTAAATCCTGCAAAAATACTGAGTATAAACAAAGGAACCCTTGAAGTCGGCAGGCCGGCAGATATCGTAATCGTTGATATTGAAGAAGAATACGTGGTGGATATTAAAAAATTCAAATCCAAAAGTAAAAATTCACCATTTAACGGTTTCAGCCTGTCAGGGGCTGTTTACTACACAATAGTCGACGGAAAAGTTGTTGTAAGGGAAAAGATACTTTTATAAGGCAATTCAATATTAATGCAAAAAAAACCTAATACCCGCTAACAAGGAGGAACCGTTATGTTTATAGATACCCTTATAGAGAGAATAAAGGAAAAAAACAATCCTACCGTGGTAGGTCTTGACCCAAGGGTTGAATATGTGCCCGGGTTTATCAGACAGGCTGCATACAAGGAATTCGGAATGAACAGCAAGGGCGCTGCTCACGCAATTCTTGAGTTCAACAAAAAAATCATTGATGCCGTGCATGATATTGTTCCGGCAGTAAAGCTGCAATCCGCTTATTACGAGATGTACGGACTGGAAGGAATCGGTACACTCATGGAAACCATTAAATATTCAAAAAGCAGAGGAATGCTTGTTGTAATGGATGCAAAAAGAAACGATATAGGCTCTACCGCTGAAGCGTATTCCTCTGCATATCTGGGTTCTGCTCAAATAGGGGAGGGTAACAACGAAGCCGCTTTTGATGCACATGCTCTGACGGTGAATCCCTACTTTGGAATTGACGGCATCAAGCCCTTTATAGACGACTGCAGGAAATATGACAAGGGCATATTCATACTGGTAAAGACCTCCAACAAGTCTTCGGGACAGCTGCAGGATTTGCTGACTCACAACGGAAAGAGCATCTATGAAGTTGTTGCAGGTTATGTCGAGGAATGGGGCAAACCTCTGGTCGGAAAATACGGCTACAGCGGCGTAGGAGCTGTTGTAGGAGCTACTTATCCGAATCAGGCCAAGATACTGAGAAGTATTCTGAAACATGCATACATCCTGGTCCCCGGATATGGAGCACAAGGAGGGTCTGCCAGGGATGCGGCTCACTCCTTCAACAAGGATGGACTGGGAGCGATCATCAATGCCTCAAGGAGCATAATGTGCGCCTATCAGTCCGAGACATGGAAGGAACGCTTTCCGGAAGAAAACTTTGATGAAGCCTGCAGAGCGGAAGCGATAAGAATGAGAGATGACATACTGGAAGCAATTTAGATAATAATGGACTTAATCTTGATATGAGGTGGTAATGCAAATGAAAGCGGTACTCGCTATGGAGGACGGAACTATTTTCAAAGGAAACAGCTTTGGTGTTGAGGGAGAGGTGATAGGTGAGATTGTTTTTAATACCGGAATGACCGGTTACCAGGAAGTGCTAACAGATCCGTCCTACTGCGGACAAATAGTTACAATGACATATCCTTTGATAGGAAATTACGGGGTGAATTTTGATGATATAGAGTCTGCAAAACCTCAAGTAAAAGGATTTATAGTGAGAGAACTATGTAAAACGCCGAGCAACTGGCGTTCAATAGAATCTCTGAACGAATACCTGAAAAGACACAATATAATTGGAATAGAAGGAATTGATACAAGGGCTCTGACCAGGATTTTGAGAAACAAGGGTACTATGAAGGGGATGATATCGACTCTTCCGGATTTTGACCTGGATAAGAGGCTTTCAGATATAAGAGCATATGAAATAAAAGACCCGGTTAAACAGGTTACTTCCAAAGAAATCGTGCATTTTCAAGGAAATGGTTTCAAAGTGGCACTGATGGATTACGGGATAAAGCAGAATATCATCCGGTCCCTGCAGAAAAGAGGCTGTGACGTATATGTATTTCCTGCATGGTCATGTGCGGAAGATGTTCTTTCGATAAATCCCGACGGAATAATGCTTTCAAACGGACCGGGCGATCCCAAGGATTGTACTGATGCAATCAACACAATTAAAGCTCTGATGGGTAAAAAGCCTATATTCGGAATTTGCCTGGGACATCAGCTTACTGCCCTTGCAAACGGTGCAGACACCGGAAAGTTGAAATACGGGCACAGGGGCTGCAACCATCCCGTCAAGGACCTCGAAAAGGACCTGACATATATAACCTCTCAGAACCATGGCTATACAATACTAGAAGATACCCTGGACAGCAGCAGGATGGAAGTCAGTCACAGAAACATGAATGATGGTACGATAGAGGGCGTAAGATACAAGGATGTGCCTGTTTTCACAGTGCAGTTCCATCCCGAAGCATCTCCCGGACCTGCGGACACAGCCTACCTTTTCGACGAATTCATGGAGATGATGGAGAAGAGCAGGAATTTAGCAATATGAATACTATAAGGAGGGCATTAAATGCCAAGGAAAAATGATGTTAAAAAGGTACTTGTGATAGGCTCGGGTCCTATAATAATCGGCCAGGCGGCTGAATTTGACTATGCAGGTACACAGGCCTGCCAGGCGCTTAAGGAAGAGAATATTGAAGTTGTGCTTGTAAACAGCAACCCTGCTACCATAATGACCGATACAAATATTGCCGACAAAGTTTATATAGAGCCTTTATGTGTGGAAATTGCCGAGAAGATCATAGCAGCCGAAAAGCCCGACAGCATTCTGCCTACGCTTGGCGGACAGACAGGCCTGAACCTGGCAATGGAGCTTGCGGAAACCGGAATACTTGAAAAATACGGCGTCAAGCTGCTTGGAACTGCTACAGAAGCCATAAGAATGGCAGAAGACAGGCAGGATTTCAAGGACACCATGGAAAGAATAGGCGAACCCTGCATTGCAAGCAAGGTTGTAAATACGATAGAAGATGCCCTGAGTTTTGCCGGAGAAATAAGCTATCCGGTTATTGTAAGGCCTGCCTATACCCTGGGAGGTACCGGAGGGGGTATAGCATACAATGAGTCCGAACTTAGGGAAATAGGGACAAACGGATTGAGGCTCTCACGTGTCAATCAGGTCCTTATTGAAAAATGCATAGCAGGCTGGAAGGAAATCGAATATGAGGTTATGAGGGACGGCAAAGGTAATGTGATTACCGTATGTAACATGGAAAATATCGACCCCGTCGGCGTCCACACCGGAGACAGCATAGTGGTGGCACCTTCACAGACTCTTGCAGACAAGGAATACCAGATGCTCAGATCCGCTTCCTTGAAAATAATCTCGGCTCTTGGAATAGAGGGAGGATGTAATGTACAGTTCGCCCTGCATCCGACCAGCTTTGAGTATGCAGTCATAGAGGTGAACCCAAGGGTAAGCCGTTCCTCCGCGCTTGCTTCAAAGGCAACCGGATACCCCATAGCAAAGGTTGCTACCAAAATTGCAATCGGCTATGGCCTGGATGAGATAAAGAATGCCGTCACAGGAAAGACGTATGCGTGCTTTGAACCGACATTGGACTATGTTGTGGTAAAAATACCAAAGTGGCCCTTTGACAAATTTGTCAAGGCGAAAAGAACGCTGGGAACACAGATGAAGGCCACAGGTGAGGTTATGGCCATATCAAGCTCGTTTGAGGCTGCACTGATGAAGGCCATCCGCTCTCCT
>CALMWN010000073.1 GCA_937873555.1 uncultured Clostridia bacterium | reverse complement strand
CTAGGATACGGTTACTTACAGTAATTATGAATTATAGCATATAAAAAACAAAATGTAAATATGTGATATTTTTTAAGATTATTTTATGTAGCTTAACTCTAATTTTTCTATATGGCATATTTTATGAACTTTTGTTACATTTCGGGAATATTATGTTAATAAAGTAACCTTAATGGAGGGAGTTAAATGTATAATCCTGTATATGGGACAAATAGGCTGTTTTCCTGCTATTCACCATGTATGACTACCTTTAAGCTTGCACATGCATACGTGCCGTTCCAGCATTTGAATTGTATTTATCCTCCCATGCTCGGACTTGAGAGCGGCACTATTTTCCCTGAGTTGAACAGCCCTTACGGGACTGACCCGGAATATACGGTTGATGAGTAGAAGGAGGTGTGAATATGGAACTTGAACGCGAACAGCTTTTAAAAGAAATAATGGCAACTGACTTTTCTGCATTTGACCTGCATCTTTATCTTGATACCCACCCATGTGACCAGAGGGCGCTTATGCTTTACTATTCATATGTCCAGAAATCAGGCTATTTAAAAAACCAATATGAAAGGCAGTATGGCCCGCTCAACTCACCCCGCTTTTTCAACAGTTATCGATGGCAGTGGATAGACAGTCCCTGGCCCTGGGAAAGGCAATGAGACCGTATCGAGTTTGTAAATATAAGGTAGCAGAAATATTTCAGATTGTCCAAATCTATAAATGATATTTCCTGATAGGAGGTAGAAAAATGTGGGTTTATGAAAAAAGACTGGAATACCCTGTAAAAATAAAAACATGCAACCCTAAGATGGCAAAATATATTATAACCCAATATGGCGGCCCGGATGGCGAGCTTGCGGCTTCACTGAGATATCTCAGCCAAAGGTTCAGCATGCCCACAAACGAGGCCAAGGGTATACTAAACGATGTCGGTACGGAAGAACTTGCACACCTGGAAATGGTCGGCTCCATTGTATACCAGCTTACAAAGGACGTACCGGCGGATGTTATGGAAAAGGCAGGGCTTGGAGCTTATTACTCCGACCATGACCATGCCATCTATCCCATGAGTGCATCCGGAGTTCCCTTCAATGCAGCGTGCTTACAGTCCAAGGGCGACCCGATAGCAGACCTGGTGGAAGACCTCGCTGCGGAGCAGAAAGCAAGGGCAACCTATGAAAATCTGATAAACCTTTCAGATGATCCTGACGTCATAGATCCCTTGAGGTTCTTGAGAGAGCGTGAAATAGTACACTTCCAGCGTTTTGGAGAAGCACTCAGAATTGTACAGGACAGATTGTCCGAAAAGAAGCATTTTGTTGCCAAACCCCCAGGAAACCCCGATTAAGGGGTTTCCTGGGGCAACCGAGTTACATAGACCTGCATCGTAATTGGGAAAAATAGACCTTTTCTGCTATCTGTATTCTATAATCCCATCGGAAATATCCATGATGCTTCAACCGAAGATAACCATTATTGAAGATAGTTCATTGCTTTTGTTCTCTTCATTTTCTATTTTAAAGGTATAACCTCCCCTACTTCCTATAGATATCAAGTATTATTTATGTTATTGAATTTGCAGGAAACTAAGGATTTGGCAACTATAGGTATTGTAATAAATTTTTAATATTTCGTATCGAATGGCCAGGGTTGACCGCCTGCCAGGCAGCCGCCGTCTATGTGGTACATCATACCGGACATATAGCTGGATGCATCTGAAGCCAGCATTATTGTAAGTCCGAGGATTTCTTCCGGTTCACCGGGCCTTCCCATCGCAATCCTTTCCCTCAGGTATTTTGCTCTTTCCGGATGTTCCCATGTCACTGTCGTAAGCGGAGTCAAAATATGACCCGGAGCAATGGCATTTGCTCTGATGTTATACTTTGCCCATTCTATCGCCATTGAACGTGTCAGAGCGGTCACAGCACTCTTTGTTGCTCCGTATACCGACACTCCGCCGAGCATCCCGACCGCATTATGTGAGGACATGTTGATGATATTGCCCTTATTGGCTTTAATCATGTGCTTTACAACCTCCTGGGTGAGGAAATAAAGTCCTTTCAGGTTTATCCCCATGATTTTGTCATAGGTTTCTTCCGTCACATCCAGAAAGCCCTCGCGTTTGTTGATACCTGCACAATTGATCAGTACGTCGACCCTTCCGAACTCCTTAATGACACTATCTACACATGACTTGATTGAATCCATTTTGAGAATATTCAACGAAAAGGCTTTTGCTTTACCGTTTTCATTAATTTCTGCCGTAAGCTTCTCCAGTTTTTCAGGATCCACATCGCACAGCGCCATTTCTGCACCGACATCCGCCAGGCCTTTTGCCAGGACGGAGCCGATACCGCCAATTGCGCCGGTCAGCATAATCACCTTATTTTCAAGTGAGAATATTTTTTCAAGATTTGCACCAATAGACATATTTAAACACACTCCTTCAGTTGTTTTCTATATAAATTTATACTACTGTATATGAAATTGCAATTCTCTTCAAATTGTATCATCTATAAATAGAAGATATATCACTCCCCATGCAGCAAATAAATCGTATTATCATAGTCAGACTCGTATTACTGTTTGATTTTGATGAATGCGGCCAATCCGGTATTGCCCGGTATCAACCTGCGATATCATTTCAGAAAGAATATCATCAAATATATCATGCTTATGACTATTGTAATCAGCATGATCGGGAAGCAAACCCTGAAATATTGTTTGAAAGTTATTTTATGCCCAAAGTCCTCAGCCATACCCGATGCCACTACATTTGCACTTGCACCTATGATGGTTCCGTTCCCCCCCAGGCACGCTCCCAGTGACAGCGCCCACCATAAGGGTGTTATTGCAATCCCTGTCAGCGCTCCTACATCTTTTATCAAAGGAATCATTGTTGCAGTAAAAGGTATGTTGTCAACAAAGGCCGAGACAATAGCCGACACCCAGAGGATTGAAATACCGAGCAGCATCAGGTTAGAACCGGTCGCTCCCACTATGGCTTCGGCTATGAGCCTTAAAATCCCCGCCTTTTCAATTCCTCCTACAAGCATGAACAGTCCGGCAAAGAAAAATATTGTCTTCCATTCCACTTCCTTTAATATACGTTCGGTGGATACCCTGGATATCAACAGAAGCAAAACCGCACCCGTAATGGCGACGGTAGAAGATTCAAGGTGGAGCGTTCCGTGCAGTACAAATGCTATTATGGTCAGGGAGAGTACTATCATAGATTTTATCAGCAGCTTTTTGTCCTTTATCGCCTGACCCTCGTTTAACAGCAGTATCTTCTTTTTGTTCTCTTCACTGGTCTTCAGGTATTTCTTGTAGACCAGTATGAATGAAAGTATGCTAACTGCAAGTATTGGTATGATTACAGGGGCAACATTCACTAAAAAATCCATAAAGGTAAGCCCTGCTTTTGCTCCTATCATTATATTGGGCGGATCTCCTATCAACGTCGCAGTACCACCGATATTGGATGCAAACACCTGGCTGATTATAAAAGGAACAGGTCTTAGCTTCAGTTCCTTGCATATGTCCAGGGTTATGGGCAGAATCAACAATATTGTTGTTACATTATCCAGGAAAGCGGAGATTACTGCCGTTATAACGGAAAGATAGACCAATATCTTCCATGGCTCGCCTTTCGCAATCTTTACCATTTTAATTGCCATATACTCAAATATACCTGTCCGCATTGTAATCATGACTATGACCATCATGCCGATCAGAAGCCCCAGGGTATTGTAATCTATAGCCTGAAAAGCGCTGTCCTGGCTCAGGATGTTTACCAGCACCATTAAAATGCCTCCGCCCAAGGCTACAATAACCCTGTCGATTTTCTCTGATATAATTATGGCATAGGATATTATAAAGATTAAAGATGAAAGTATCATTTCGTAAGACAAAGTAAAGCCTCCCCCTGTAATGTAATTTCAGTTAAACCTTTGTATGAAATTGTTTTACCAGTTTATTTCCTTATATGCTCAAGCAATTTTACGGCTTCTGGAACACCCGGAGCTATTATATTGAAATGTAACCCCTTCATATCGAGATTATTTTTGATCATGTCAATTTCTTCGTTATTCAGGTCACCCCATACCATGAGCTTCTTACCTTTTTGCTGTACTCTTTTGAATACCGGCATCATCTGCTCGACCGTGAGTCCTCCGATATCCTTGTTGATCTCTATAACCTTCAGCCTCTCAAGTGAAAGTAAATCCTCCAATACATGGAATGATGAGGAATGCAGGTGTATTCCGGTATAATCGTAGCAGCTTAATATTTTCTCATGCTGCTCCGCTAAAAATTCCCTGTACTGATCCGGAGACATCAGGGAAGTTAAATCCTCCTGGAACCACATACACCTTCCAGGACTCCAGAGATGGTAAAAGCCCATGGAGTATCCCCCGTACAGTGGTTCAATAGCATCCTGCTGGCTTTTAATAATATGCAGGAAAATATCGGCTATCCTGGACATTAATTTTTTGACTTCCTCCGGATAATCGTACATCGTATATATCATTTCCGTCTGGCCTATAAGTGCACCGACCACATCCGACATACCCCGCAGTATGGGCTGTCCGATGAAATACCTTCCTTTGAATTCCTTAAAAAGCTTTACTGTAAATTCCATGTACTTCTTAAACCATGGATTCTCAGAATCAAAGATAATTTTTTCGTATTCTTCTATTCCCGAAAGGCAATGATGAGAAATGTAACTGCTTTCAGTAGCATACACCTTGCAGCCGCAGATGGCCTCCATCCAGGGAAATCCGACAAACGGCTCGGCTGTCCAGAAGCCGTCCTGATCGACCGCATCTATCTCATCCGCAGCTTTTTGATAATCCTTTATGAACTCATCGACATCTATCATATCCGGAGTGATTTCCTTACCCGGAATCAACAAAGCCCTCGAGGCTTTAAAGTGGGTGCTGAAAAAATAGTCCGGAGCAATTTTGAATGAAACCAGGGGAGAATCCATAGTCTCTCCCGACCAGAACTGTTGATGCAGTTTAATAATTTCATGTATTCTTTTTTCCACTTTGTATTTCCCCTTAAAGTTTATTTGGCAATAACCCCTTGACATAAATCAAAGGGTTATTGCCATAAATTTTTATCAGTGTTTGATTTATTACTTGCTTGCTTTCGCAATTTCATCCTTCAATTGCTGAACAAGATCGCTGCCTGCGCTTTCAGCAACCTGATTCCAAACAGGAGCGGTCAAATCCTGGAACGCTTTTTTCTGTTCAGGCGTCAGTACGGTTACAAGCCCGCCTTCCTTCTTTATGTCTTCGATATTCTTCACCGTATACTCCCTGTTAAGCTGCCTTTCATATAAGCCGGTTTCCTTTGCTGCTGCCAGAAGGATAGCCTGATCCTCTTTCGGATATGTATCGAAAATCTGTTTGCTGAAAAGGAACAGGAAAGGTGAATATACATGTCCCGTCAATGTTATGTATTTGTTGACTTCGTGAATCTTTGAAGAGTAGAA
This sequence comes from uncultured Clostridia bacterium, assembly GCA_937873555.1. Taxonomy (GTDB): domain Bacteria; phylum Bacillota; class Clostridia; order Acetivibrionales; family CALMWN01; genus CALMWN01. Next base: position 329 of record CALMWN010000073.1, on the reverse strand, counting down.
ATTGGGCACCGGATTTTCCTGGCCGTCTATTGACTTCTGCTGAAGTGCCGTAAATACCTCCGACCATGACATCGGTGTCGGATTTGCTCCTAATGCCTTCCAGGCTGCCAGGTGGAAAGTGTTTTCCATGGTCCTTATCTTCAAGCCCTTCAAATCCGCAGGAGATTTTACTTCTCTGACACTGTTTGTCAGATGTCTGAAGCCGTTTTCCTGCCAGCCGAGATTTATAAGGCCTTTTGACGGCAGCATGTCTGAAAGCTTCTGGCCAATCGTTCCGTCCAATACAGCATCTGCAACTTTTTCGTTGGGGAAAAGGAATGGTATGTCAA
>CALMWN010000072.1 GCA_937873555.1 uncultured Clostridia bacterium | reverse complement strand
ATATTATACCCTACCGGGAGTAATGGTCCATTTTTAATATTTAGAGAAGATTTCTTCCAGGTTTATATGAATCCCAGTATCTTTTGAAGCCGGCTTTTCGATATCGTCCAGCCAGTCTATTGAAGTGTCTATCTTATTTATCTTGGAATTTAGTATATTTTTCTTGATGGTATCCTTGTTATTGTTCAGCGTATCAATGATTTTGTTTATCCGGGCTTTGGGGAATGACAGGCCGCTTAATATGGTTACCGTCTGATCCCGGTTATAGTTTTTAAAAACGTCTAGCGGATTCCCTATGTACTTTTTAAGGTCATCGAGGTTTATGTCTGCAGTGAGGGAAAGGCCCATGTAGACAATACTTTTATCCCGCTCGATGTCAGCAAACACGTTTTGTTCCCAGGATTTTATTATACTCGAAGTGAGGTTTGTGCTGCTGCTGGAATTGCAGGTAGTTATAATGGCATTCCCCCGGGTATTAAGCATTTCCCACAGTTCAGCCTTATCAATGTTGCCCCTGGTATCAAGATGGTTCGTTATATCCAGCGCGGTATTAAAAAGACTTACAAAGTGGGTATTGATAGTGAATTTATTTAGTTTTTCATTGTCCAGGGTAAATACGGTTGCCAGTTTTTCTATGGTGCTCAGTTCCTGGTAGCACTTGAAAGCATTCATGTGAGCCTTTAATGGTTCGTCAAACGCCGGCAGTATGGTTATGCAGCCGTATGATTTATTCGTTGTAGAACTCAAAGCTTCCAAGAGTATTGGAGCGAATCCGGAGCCGGTACCCCCACCGGTGGAAAATACCAAGTATATCAACTGCTGGTGGTATAGTTTATCCTGTACTTCTTCCAGTACTCTTCTATAGTCCTTTTTGATAAGGCTTATCGCCTTTTCCCTGTTATGGTTGCAGCCCTCGCCGCCCTCAATGTGGTACCTGTATTTGGTGTTCAGGGTGTCCAGGTCCTCCCGACTGGTGTTTATGAATAGGCAATTATACCCCTGTGATTCCAGAATCTGACCTATGTTACCCCCTGCCTGCCCAATACAGACAAAACCGATTTTCCTTTTCACTGTAGCAATACCTCCATGATAGTTTCTTTCCCTTTTGAGGTTATATAATAGGTCTTTGCGTTTCCAATGCAACATCCTTCGTTTATATATCCCGCCACCGTCAAGGATCTTAAGATATAACGTATCTTTGTAGTCTTAAATCCTGTTTCTTTTTCAATTCTAGGGACAGTAAAGGCTTTGAGTGGATTTGAACAGTCAGTTGTGTTTAGGCAGTTCAAAATTTTCAAGTCGTTTCTTGAAAGCATTACAAAGGCACCACCTCATACTTAATTTTTGATTAAAACGATTTCAAACGTTATCTCACGCTTTCTATCGTTTCCTATCACAATGTCATACTATGGTGGTGATACGAAATGTGTTACAAAATTTTAAAACTTTTTTTATTTAGCGAAAACAAAGTTTTAAATAGTTAAAACGGTAGATTTGACTCAGATATTCTCTATTCTTCAGAAATGGCATATAGATCATCAACCTTACAACTGCATGCTTTAGCAATTCGGAATACCAAGGGAATAGCAGGATAATGTTTTCCCGATTCTATAAGGCTCAAGTGTGATTTGCTTATATTGAGTTTTTGGGCTAACTGTACTTGGGTCAAATGTGCCTCCATACGCTTTTCTCTTATCTTTGGTATCAACTGCAATATTATCACCTCGACAAGAGATATTCGCCATTTTAATCGTAATCCCTTTTTGTAGGGAAATATTCAACTCAAGTACATCGCGAGAATGGTTATGATGTCGACTAAGTATTTAGGAATATTTATGAAAAACATGAAAAAAATAATACTAATTATTACATAGGAGAGGGGTAAGGCATATCCATGGATATTGGAAGCAAAAGTTCTATCCGTTTAACTATTAAACAGGCAGCAGAGCAATTCTTTGAAGGTAATGTTTCGGAAGGTCTAATTTATAGCCTTGTACGTAAAGGTGAAATCCCACACGTAAAACTATCCAGCGGTAAAATTCTTCTTGATTCAGAAAGTCTTGAACTGTGGTGGAAGGATAAACTGACTCAGTCAATCCAGCCAAAGCAGGATCTGCCGAAGGGATATGGGGTATTGAGAAAAGTACAACCATAAGATGGGAGTGATGATTTATGAGAAAAAAGACAAAAAGAATTAAGCTTCATGAACCATATTACAAACTGAAGGGGGCTCTTGTAGCAGCAGGTCTTAATAATAAGAAAGCAGCAGAAATTATCGGAATTCACCCAGTGACTTTTAGTGAAAGGATAAATGGATCCTCGGATTTTACATTATCCGATATAAGAAAACTAGCAGAACATGCAAACTTCGTCCCCTGCGAAGTCTTACCATTCTTAGGGAAGTACGATACTGAAGAGGAATCTATAAAACCAAAAAGCCAGGAGCGACACGGAAATAAAAAGAGAAGATATTATAACGGCAGCGTTTTTAATCCAGCCTCTGGTGATGCGGTTGCTCCCAGCAATAGTGATAATGGCATAACAGTTAATAGAATTCCGATTTATGATATTGTGTGCCCAGATCAAAAATGGAATGAGTCGTGCAGAAAAAGTGCCATTGAACATCTTTCAAGCATAGGATATGAGGCCAATGAGGAAAACATAGAAGGATACTTTACTGAAATCAAAAAAGCATGTGAATGCTGCAAAGGTAATGATGTTCCAGCTATTTTTGATATAAATATATTTCCAATATTTACGGCATTACAAAAGCTCTGGGACAAAGAAGTTTGCGAAGTGTGAAATTGTTCGACTGCCGCACAAGATTATTAGAACTAGAAAGGATGATGCATAAATGCTGTCTTCCAGAAAACGCAAATCATTTAAAGATTATACTGACTAAATTACAATAGAAATAACCGTCAAGTGTTGAATATGGTTTATGTTGTCTATTGGCTTCAAGCTTCGATTCCCGGTATGCCATATTCAAAAAAATTGACTACTAATTGACTACTAGAGTTTTAAATAGTAGTCAAAAAATAGGACGAGTTATCAATGGATAAATATAGCATGTCCACATTTATCAAGGGTTATAGAGAGTTACAAACAGTTACAAAAAGTGTTATTACGCATTGCTAAACCGTTAGTAGGGGCAACTCTAGCCAGGGTTCGAATCCCTGCTTCTCC
>CALMWN010000071.1 GCA_937873555.1 uncultured Clostridia bacterium | reverse complement strand
ACAGATGAAAAAATGGCTGGAAGTAAATAATTCTGGTCCTTTAAGAGGTCGCATAAGGGTTCCCGGTTCCAAAAACAGTTCTCTTGCTTTATTGGCTGCCGCCTGCATGGCAGATGAGCCGGTTTGTCTTGGTAATGTTCCGAATATAGCTGACATAAGGAATTTATCAAATATTATTATAAGCACAGGTGCAGTTCTAAAAATAGATAAGAATGTATTGTACATAGATCCCACAGGAATTCACAGTACAAATATAGACCCCGGAAAATCCGCCTCTTTCCGTACGGCATACTATTTTGTGGGGGCTCTGCTTGCCAGGCACAAAAAGGTTTCCGTCGGATATCCCGGAGGCGACAATCTGGGTTCAAGGCCTATCGACCAGCATATAAAGGGTTTGAAGGCTATGGGAGCGGGGTTTACTTTTTATGACAACTATTATACTGTAGAAGCTGAAAAACTCAAAGGTGCTGATATTCACTTTGACGTCATAACCTGTGGAGGAACCATCAACCTCATGCTGGCCTCTGTGCTTGCCAGCGGTAAAACAACTCTGTATAACGCTGCAAGGGATCCGGAAGTTGTTGACACCGCTGTCTTGCTGAACAAGATGGGTGCAAAGGTATATGGAGCAGGTACCGATACCATACGTATCGAAGGAGTGAAACAGCTGGGAGGCTGCAGGCATTCCGTGATTCCCGACAGATTGGTAGCAGGGGCTTTCTTAATGGCCGCAGGAATCACAAACGGCACGATAACACTTGAGGATGTGATTCCGGAACATCTTGGAGCTTGTATAAAGAAGCTTTCCGAGATTGGTCTGGATTTCACCAGTACGGACAATTCCATAACAGTTACAGGTAATTCGAATTTAAAATCAACCAGAATTAAAAGCGGGATGTATCCAATACTGGCCAGCGATTTCCAGCAGCCGCTCACAGCACTGCTTTTGAAGGCAAAAGGCCGTAGTATCGTTATGGACCGTATATATCCCGAAAGGTTCCATCACTGTGAACAATTAAAACGCATGGGCGCCGACATCACTGTAAAAAACTCTGTTGCCGCTATAAACGGAGGCCGTCCGCTTTTGGGAACACTGGTACATGCAAACGACATCCGTGCAGGAATATCGCTTATCCTCTCCGGTTTGACAGCTGAAGGTACTACATATATTACGGGAGTCGAACATATTGAGCGTGGCTATGAAGACATAGCAGGTTCAATAGGGGCTCTGGGGGCAGACATCAGGCTGTTAACCGGTATGAGCAGCAAGGGCAACCCATTGGAGCAGTATTTTGTAAACCGCCCCGCTGTAAGAATCTGATACAGTACTTGAAATCAGTTGCGGGAATCCGGTCCCCTTGTGTTATGAATTTTATAAGAAATTATGAATGGCACAATGCTTTCCATTGTGCTTCTTTTATGCCTGCCTTTCAATTTTTTTTCTGACAACCGCTGCCATAAGAAGGCATGCTGCAAAGATCAAAGCTATGAATGCAAAAGGATAAACCGGATTGATCCTGTACATGGATGCCGCAAACATTCCTGAAGGAATCAGTGCCAGAGAAACCAGAGTCTGCCCGAATGAAAAAATCTTCGCCCTCTCTTTTTCTCCAATTGAGTTATTCCATGCAGTATCTCTGAAGGGATTGATAATTGATGTGCCGAGCGCTGTAACAGCTGAAGATACAATCAGCTGGACAAGGTTTCCGGCAGGCGTGATTATAAAAATCAGCCAGCCCGCAGTTGTTATCGAGAAGCCAAGAATCAGGTTATTTACCAGGTCTTTCCCTTTCAGCCTCGGAATGACGAAAACAACGGAAATTATCATCACTATTGAGGCCACACCCGGAAGTATGGAAACCAGCGACTGATCAATCAGAAGCTTCTCTTTGATATATATTGCATAGTAAATGTTTATACCGATGCTGAAATTGGTCAGAATGTTCACAAACAGGAGCAAAATGGCCTGAGGCTTGGAAGCAAGATATCTCAATGCATCAAGATAATCGGCAACCCTCTGTGCAATGGTGAAGGAACCGTGTTCCTCCATTATTCTCCTTCCCAGTGCAGTCTCATTCACCCAGGCATTACGTATGAAAAACATTGCAGTCATGCTGATGAAACCCAGAAAATACAACAGACGCAGGGCCGGGACCAGGCCAATCAGCTTTACCAGAAGGCCTGCCACAGGAGTAAAAACTCCGCAAACCAAAGAAATCATGTTTAAAATGGTGAAGCAGCTTACCTTCTCATCATTACTCGCATCTTCCACTACGAGGCAGGTCCAGGATACAAACACTATCTTTCCCATGCCGTTGACAAGCGCAGCTGCAAGAAAAAACCATATGTTCTGTGAAAATGCCCATATCAACATGGAACATGACCAGGAAACTATGTCAAAAATCAGTGAGGTTTTTTTACGCCCCAGCTTGTCGGTTATCGGTCCTCCTATCAAAGAACTTATCGTAGAAGATGCAAAGCCCAGCGAAGCTATAAGCCCAATTTGCTCTTCCGTAAGCCCCAATTCCTTCATATATAGGGTTTGGTAAAAGTTTACCATAACGAAAAAAATGGTCCACATGGGTTCTACAATCACACATGCTCGGGAGTTACCCCTAAGAGACGTAAACATTGAAATGGTGCCGCCAAAAACATTGCGGAAAAATTTAACAAGTACAGGCATTTTTGTCCACCCCTATGTATTGTAAGCCATTACATGGTATTATGCAATATATTATTTTGATCTTCCCCTAATATGGGTTATTCACCACAAGACAGGTCAGTAAGCGCCTTTCCTTCCACCCTGTATATGGTCCACTCATCCTTAGGCCTTGCGCCCATCTGTTTGTAGAATCTGATTGATGGTTCATTCCAATCAAGGCACGCCCATTCAAACCTCACACAATCTCTCTCGACAGCTAATCGCGCAAGGTATTTCAGCAGTATTTTGCCAAAGCCCCTGCCCCGGAATTCAGGCTTTACATACAGGTCCTCCAGATATATTCCCGGCTTGCCTTCAAAGGTGGAAAAATTGTAGAAGAAAAGTACATAGCTGACAGGTTCGCCTTCATATTCACCAATTATCACTTCAGCAACCTTTCTTTTGAAAAGCGATTCCTTCAGGTATTCCTCAGTGCACATAACTTCATGCAGGAGGTTTTCATATTCCGCCAATTCCCTGATCAACTTAAGTATTACAGGCACATCACTTTCATTTGCAAATCTAAGCTTGTAATTTTCTACTTTTGTATCAATCAAATTTTTCATATATCCTCCGTAAAAATTTATTCTGTTTTTAGCAAGTTTATGGCTGTTCCCACTTCACAGCCCTCTCAACTGCTCTTAACCAGTTGTTGTATCTGGAGTCCCTCTCCTGCTGCTGCATATATGGTGAATATTCCCTACCCAGCGTCCAGCTCCTGCATATATCGTCCCTGCTGCCCCAAAGGCCGGTACTAAGACCTGCAAGATAGGCAGCACCCAGAGCAGTTGATTCAAAGACGACCGGTCTGTGCACCCTTACTCCGAGAATATCAGCCTGGAACTGCATAAGAAAGCCGTTACTGCTTGCACCGCCATCCACCTTGAGTTCCTTGAGACTGATACCGGAGTCACATTCCATTGCCTTCAGCACATCCTTGCTCTGATATGCAATGGACTCCAAAGCAGCTCTTATGATATGCTCCTTTTTAGTTCCCCTGGTTATTCCGACTATGACCCCACGTGCATACTCATCCCAGTAAGGGGCTCCAAGTCCGGTAAATGCCGGTACTACATACACACCTGATGTATCGGCCACTTTCAGCGCCTCGGTCTCACTTTGAGCCGAGGTATCGATGAGCTTCATTTCATCTTTTAGCCATTGCACAGTGGACCCGGCATTGAACACACTCCCCTCAAGGGCATATTCAACCCTGTCTCCTATTTTCCATGCAATTGTCGTCAGAAGGTTGTTCCTTGACTGTACAGGAGTATCGCCGGTGTTCATCAGGATAAAGCAGCCTGTACCGTAAGTGTTCTTGGCAGAGCCCTTTTCAAAGCAGGTCTGTCCGAAAAGTGCCGCCTGCTGATCCCCGGCTATTCCGCTTATGGGTATTTCAATTCCAAGCAGTTGCTTATAAGTATTCCCGACAACTCCTGACGAAGGTACTACTTCCGGAAGAATACCAATAGGTATTCCGAGCTCTTCCAGCAGCTCCCTGTCCCACTCCAGGGTCTTTATGTTGAATAGCATAGTCCTTGAAGCATTAGAATAATCCGTGGCGTGCACCTTTCCCCCTGTAAGCTTCCACACCAGCCAGGTATCAATGGTGCCCGCAGCCAGTTCGCCCGTTTCCGCCCTTTCTCTCACTCCCGCCACGTTGTCCAGTATCCATTTGATTTTTGTACCGGAAAAATATGAATCTATCAAAAGGCCTGTCTTTTCCCTTACAATCTGTTCCAATCCCTTTTTCTTCATGCTGTCGCAGATTGGAGCAGTCCTTCTGCATTGCCACACAATGCCGTTATATACTGGTATCCCCGTAGCCCTGTCCCAGATAACCACCGTCTCCCTCTGATTGGTGATGCCTATGCAGGCAATCTGCTCAGGTGTTATGCCTGCTTCCGGAAAAACTCCTTTCAGCACTTCAAGCTGGCTTTCCCAGATCTCCAAAGGGTCATGTTCCACCCAGCCCGGCTTGGGATAAATCTGATTCAAGGCTTTACTTTTTATACCGATTATTTCGCTCTTTTTATTGAAAATAACAGCTCTCGAACTTGTTGTACCCTGGTCCAGCGCAATAGCATAATCCTTGCTCACAAAATCTACCCCCTCCAATATTTTATACCAGCGGCCTTCAACCGTAGAATTTCTCGGTCAGCACCCCGGCATAACGCTCCAGCAGCCCTAATTCAGCCGCAAGGTGGAAAACCGTATACCTGGGCCGTATATCCATGGCATGCAGAACACTTCGTTTGAAAAGGTCCCTGCTAATTCCGAGTTCCGCCGGATTGTCACATGAGCCGGACTCTTTTAACAGTTTCTTTATCTCCTCCGGTTTTGGTGCTTCCACCCCAGCCGGCAGCTTGTCATTCAGAAGTTCATAAAGGTAAGCAATAACAACACTGGCAGCACCGACCGAATTTCCATGCAAAGGATGCTCCACCCCTTTTGCGAGTGCATCAATCTCCCAAAAATGAGCTACATGATGCTCCGCACCCGAAGCCGGACGCGAGTTGCCTACAAGTCCCATCGCAACTCCCGACATTATAAGTGCTTCAGTAATATATCCTACGGCAGCTTCATCGCGTTTTTCTATACCGCCGGCATTCTCCATACACTTTTGAAGAGCACTTCTCACAAGCCTCACGCTGGTTTCACAGTAATACTCATTGTTCTTAACCCTGGCCAGCTGCCAGTCTGTTAATGCTGTCATTTTTCCTACTATATCACCGAAGCCCGCCCGCACCATTTCAACAGGAGCGCCCTTCATAACACCGGTATCTGCAATTATGGCATATGGGTAAACCGCCTCAAAGGTTTTTTTGAAACCGTCAACTATCAGCGGCGAAACCGTAGAAGCATAACCGTCCATTGACGGCGCCGTACAGACAACCATGTATGGGATATGCAGCTTAAAGCTCATGAATCTTGCAATATCATTCAAGGTACCCGAGCCGACCGCCATGATAAGGGTTGTATCTTTTTCCACCTCCATCAGCAGCCTTCCAAGGGCTTTTTCATCAGGAACGAGCGGATGCCTGGTATTGAAAACATGTGATTTGGTTCTCAAACCATTTATCTGCAGCATATTTTCCACAAACCTTCCATGAATACCATATGTATTGTTGTCTGCAATCAAAAAAATTCCACCGCTTTTAAAAGCTGAAGCTGCATCGATTATTTCATCGGATAAATCCCCGCCGATCGCTATACGGTGAATTCCCACCGAATGCATTCTTCCACAGCTGCATTTGAAGGTTTTCCCCGGCATTTCGGAAATACTCATATTTAATATCTCATCCATTTTGAACCCACCTTTTGTCATCATTGGTCTTAGCTTAAAAAACGATTATATTCACAAAATAATTATATATGCGGTATATTCCATTTGTCCATAAAATATGACTTTCTTTATTGCAGTTGTATGTGTATCTTCTGCGTAATATAATATATATTATTAATAATTTAGTTTGAACCCCTTCCCAAAACTCTTTGGTTGGAAGGGTTCATGTGCAGTGTAAGGTGATGTTATGAAAAATAAAAAATGTATGTGCGGTAAAAAGCTGCAATTCCGCTGCAGCGTTGAAGAAGGTGACGAAATATGGTTTTGCCCTTCCTGCGGGGGTGAATATATATATAATTCTGTTACTGATGAGCTATACACGCCGGACAAATACGGATGCTGCTGAAACTAAAAACAGGCGGGATTTCCGCCTGTTTCTTTAAACTTTTTCCACTTCTCCGTAATCCACTCCGAAGGTTTCAACCGTTACCTTCTTAATCACCTGGGCTTCATGCGGCTTGTCGTCATAATCTGTTTCGCTGTTTACAATCCTGTCGGCCTCGTCCATCCCCTCTGTTACTCTTCCGAAAGCTGCATAATCCCCGTCAAGGTGAGGTGCATCGGCAACCATTATAAAAAACTGTGAGCCGGCAGAGTTTGGCCTTGCAGACCGTGCCATGGAAATAACTCCTCTTTCGTGCTTCAAGTTGTTAGTAAAGCCGTTGCTTTTAAACTCCCCTTTTATCGAATAGCCCGGGCCTCCCATTCCGCTTCCCTCCGGATCACCTCCCTGAATCATGAAATCAGGGATAACCCTGTGGAATATCAGTCCGTCATAAAAACCGCCGGATGCAAGTGAGATAAAATTTCTTACCGTATTAGGCGCAATATCCGGATACAACTCCACCTTTATAGTATTACCGTTTTCCATTTCCATGGATATTATCGGGTTTTCACTCATTTGAACTTTCCTCTCCCAAATATAATCATATCAATGCCGTCAACTATTTTCCAAGCACCTTATGGGCTTCTTTTAGCATTTCCGGAATATTGAGCTTGTATTCACACCAGGGAACACAACCTCCGCACTCAAGGCAGTCCTCTCCATTGAGTTCCAGCTTACTGTACTGATCAACAAACTTAGATGTGTCCTTGCCAAGCTTGTCGCTTATCATATACCTTGAATATACCGACAATACCTTCGGGAAATCCAGTTTGTTCGGACATTCAAACTTCTCAAGGCAGTGCATGCACTCCCTGCATATATTCTTCATGTGTTTGGATACCTTGTCCGCCTCTGCTTTCAAAGCAACCAGTTCACCCTGGTCGAAACGCCTTCCCAGTGCGGTCTTGATGTCAAGGTCATATTGTTCCTTATTTATCGCACCTGCGTCAACGGTTGTTATGTAAGGATTTGAAAGGCAGAACCTCAGCATTGCTTCGTAATCGATGTCAATAATCTCCCTCAAAACATTGTAGATAGGTACCATTCCATTTCCATCAAAGGCTTTCATGTTAATAAGGCCCATATTTTTTTTGTTTATGTATTCCAGCAGGTTGATTTCTCCATCCTCCCCAAGTATCCTGTTGAATACATTGTAAGGAAGCTCCACTACATCAAATATTCCCGTATCGACAGCCTCCTTGATTTCCTTCGCATTGGCATAATGGCTGGAAAAACCTATAAAGTTGACAACACCTTCCGCTTTCAAAGCCTGAAGCCTTTCCAATGCACCCGACTGCTTGGCAGTCTGCCAGCGTTCTTCATTAATTCCATGGATAAAGTAAATCAGCTTGATATCATTCTGTCCGATCTTCAGATTTCCCTTGCCTTCCACTCCCAGGGTGTCACGGCTTATCTGCAATTCCCGTTCCAGGTCAGGCACAGTATATGCATGGCCCTTGGTAACTATGACGATAGGCTCATCAAGGTCTGTTCTCTGTCTGATGGTATTACCTACAACCATCTCACTTTCCAGGACAACACCGGGAGCGATCTCCCCCTTGTAAGCCCTGGCAGTGTCTATAAAGTTAACTCCCTGGTCAAGCACATAATTCACTATCTTATATGCTTCATCAAACGAACTGAGCTTCCTTAAATTCATGGCGCCAAAACTGAGCTCGGAAACAGACAGGCCTGTTTTTCCCAATCTTCTTCTTTTTATCTGTGAATTCATGGCATTATTACTCCCTTTGCTTTTTTAGAATATTCTACCACAGATTTTCAAATGAAACAATTCATTGTAACACATATTCATTGTTCTGCGGCTGGGGTATAACATATATAAAACCTGTTATTTTTTAAAACTTTTTGTGTTATAATTTATACGTATAACACAAGGCATTTATAGTCCTTTTATTGATGTTTAAAGCAATTGACAGAGATTATCATATTGTATAAAATAAACATAGTAAAATGTTAAAATGTTCATTATGATTTTATATTTAACATATACTAAATTACAAATTTTTTTAAGGACGTGAAATTATTGAATATAGACAGGCGTGATAATATAAGGGAATATATCCGGGCCAGAGGAGAGGTGCAGTTCAAGGAACTGGAGCAGCTGTACCCGTCGGTGTCAAGCATGACTATAAGACGGGACCTGGCTTACCTTGAAGGCAAGGGGCACATAATTAAAACCAGAGGGGGCGCAAAAGCAATCAGCCAGGTATCAATGTCCATAGAAGACATTTACAGTGCCAGGGCGACAGCAAACATGGATGCAAAGGTCAAAATAGCCAGAAAAGCAATCCATTTACTGGAAACCGGAAGATCGATATTCATCGACTCAGGCACCACTACAATGTGCCTTGCGAAGCTGATCCCCGATGAGTACCTGTCGATAATAACAAGCGGTCCCAATATCGCACTGGAAATTGCAAAAAATGCAAATACCTCTGTAACCATCATAGGGGGACAGCTCAACCGGAACAACCTCACAATTTCAGGCGCAAATTCACTGGATTTTATCAAAGGAATCAATATAGACATAGCTTTCCTTGCAACCTCAGGTTTTTCTCTAAAGAGCGGTTTTACAGTGGGAAATTTCAACGAATGTGAGTTGAAACGGGCGGTTATAAAAAAGGCCCGCAAGGTAATCCTGTTGATGGACGGCAGCAAATTGGACAAAAACATGCCTTACACATTTGCCGCCCTGAAGGATATTGACATATTCGTAACAGATACTCCTCTTCCGGACAATGTTATCAAGGTTGCGGAAAAAGGCAGTGTTGAAATTTATTAAAATTTGCGCTTAACATGCTGCAGACCTATTAAAAAAAGCCTTGAAATTTCAAGGCTTTTTTTAATTAATTATATCTTTTAACTCAACATATTCATTCTGCACGCCGAATACGCTGCAAAAAAAGTTCATTACATGAAGCTTGAGCTTGTCCATATCCTGTGCCTTTCCGGTGATTTTCCGCAGGGAGGTTACTCCCCGGTCCGTTATGCCGCAGGGATTTATCCATTTGAAATGTTCCAGATTGGTATTCACATTGAAGGCAAACCCGTGCATTGTAACCCAATGCTTTACGGCAACCCCTATGGCGATTATCTTCTCATTGCCTGTCCAGACACCGGTATACTTTTTTTCATCCCTGTATGCATCCAGGCCGAATTCTTCCTTGAGAAGCCGTATGAAAACCTCTTCAATCCTCCATATGTAGTCCTTTATATCCCTGCCGTAACCACTCAGATCAATTATCGGATAACCGACTATCTGACCCGGCCCATGATATGTGACATCTCCGCCCCGGCTTACTTCATATACCGCTACGCCTTCAGCCTCAAGCCGCTCTCTGGAAGCAATTATATTTGAATATTCACCCCTGCGTCCCAGGGTTATAACCGGGGGATGCTCAAGCAGCAGCAGCACATCCCCTATTTTGCCCTGTATCCTTGCTTCCAGCAACTTTTGCTGCAGTTCCAGTGCTGCACCGTAATCCGTCAATCCCAAAAGCACTGTCTTGAGCTTCATATCTTCCTCGCATTTGCAAGCAGGAATTCCTCCGCTTCAGCACACCACAGGTTATTATTTCTTTCAACAATATCACCGAGTTTTGCAAAAACCCGGTCAACTTTGCCCTTTTCCTTGAAATCCGCAATTGCAGTAAGCTGCATTTGTATGTTTGTGTATATGAGCTTCTTTCCTCCCGGAATTTTTGGCAGGTTCAGAGTCGTATCAACAACACAGTCCAGCCCGCCTATATGTGTTATCATGGCGGAAGGATTTATCAGGCCTCCTGCCATCATATCAAGCGATTCAATCATGTCATCAGTGTTTCCGCCGCTTGTTCCGACAACATGTGTGGAATTGTAATGCACATTGTAGAAATTCATTTCAGCTGATAAGGCAGGGTTGCTCGGGCCTGCGAAAAAATTGAGACAGCCGTCCCTTGCAAGTATCCTGCCGCCTGTTTCAATCACCTGCTTCACAGGTGCAAAAACCATAACATCGTCATAGCCCCTGCCGTCCGTGAAGGAAATCAGGAATTCTTCAACCTTTTCTATACCAGATGTATTTGCATATATAAGTTTGATACCGTTTTTTCGCGCCTCTTCAACCTTATATATGGAAGCCGCCCGTTTAAGCCTTGCTTCGTCAATATCGGTAACCACAAGCAGGCCGGGTTTTCTGTTGCAGTGTATTGCATAGTCGATAGCTCCCAGTCCCATAGGGCCAACTCCTGCAAGTATGGCCATATTTCCACCCTCTGCGATTCCCATGTTATGGACATAGCTTCCATTGGTTGTGTGGTATTGGGCATGGAATGTTCCCACTATGCATGACATGGGTTCTGCCAGTGAACCGTAAAAGTATGCATCCCCGTTATACTCAAGCAGGCAGCCCATCTCCATCACTTCATTCGGAATGACAATGTAGGTTGCACTGCCTCCTATATATCTGAATGAATAACCCGGCGCTGCGTAAGGGTCGTTCTTCTGGTTTAGAGCCGGCTGTATTGAAAATTTATTTCCGGCCTTGAATTTATTTTTCCATTTAGAACCAACCTCTACAATCTCACCGCAAAATTCATGCCCTATGATTACAGGATTCACATCTATGTCCTTCGGAACCCTTTTGTGCTCATTTCCCTGTATTGCCGCCTTATAGGACGACATGCAGATGCTGTCGGAAATAATATGGGCAAGAATCTCGTCTTCCTTGATTTCAGGGAGTTCAAACTCATCCAGTCGCAAATCATTCTTACCATATAGCCTTACTGCTCTTGTTTTCATAAAATCAACCTCAATTTCTTTTATATTTTATTTCTGCCGATTTTCTTATAAATATCAATTCTGTCATCCAGAGACGGGTATTTGTTCAGGGCTTTTTTGGAAAACATGCTTCTTTCAGGATTTTCTGTTGCAGCCCTTTCATGCCCTATAAGCGCCCAGGTTGAGGCGATGAGGTTTTTGAACTCTTCATCCCTCATCGCCTCACATATAAACGACTGCCTCGGTGAATTTATGTCCTCACCGCTTATCTGGAAGAAGCCGTATTCCTCACAAAGCTGTTTAACCCTTTTAAGCTGCTCCATTGTGTTTCTTGAAGGCATGTAGGTAACTGCGTTGAAGCCCAGGCCCTTCAATACTTCAAATAATAACGTGATATAATCATCTTCGAATTTTTGAGTCTTCTTGTCACCTGTAACCGATGAACCCACATCACCCAGGTATGCATAAGCCGCAATGGCCCCTATGCTGTTCGCAAAGCCTATAAGGCCTTTTACGTCAGGGCATTCCGCCCCGGCATTGATGTAGAATTTCTCAACCATATCACTTTTCAATGCACCCAGCAGATCATACTCATAAAACCCATTTTCCGGATCAAGGAGAAAGCCTTCAATTTTACTGCTCAGATTTATACGCAAATCATTTTTGAGAAAATCGACAATACCTTTACCTCTGCCAAACTTTTCCACCATTTTGAAGGATAAGGCGTAAAGGATATGCCTTTCCGTTATGCTTCCACCCTCGTTGAACTTTGAAACCGGCACCACATCCTTGTCAAAATCCAGAGAAATGCCGTATGGCTCGAGCAGCCCGTTTATTTTTCCGACCATATGCCTGTTTCTCTTATTCCGCTCAATTGTGTAAGGAGCAAAAAAGCTTTTCACCCTGTCAATCATTGTATGTGGAATTCCGTGAAGGGCTACATAGGCAATTGATGCCTGATCCGGATTATTGAGCTTTTTCCCGTTTAACGGAGTCCCGGAGAAATCCACCCTGCATTCCACGCCTATTGTAGTGGCAATCCCGGCAATCTTTCCTGCTTCGATGAATTCTCTGGCACCGGCTATGGAATCATGGTCCATTATTCCTGCTGTCATAAGTCCTGCATTGTAGGCCATCCACACTGATTTTGCAGGTGAATAGGGTGAAAAGGAATAGCTGGTATGTATATGATTGTTTACATCCTTTCCTCCTTTGGGCCTTTCAATTTCACCCTTCTCAATCATTCCCACAAGCTTTTTCAAGCTTTCCAATCTTACGCCGATATCTTCATCATTCAACCTGGTCAAATATTTATTGTATTTTCTTTCCATGGCAACCTCCAAAACAAGATAAAAGCAACACGAGTCCAAACTCTTTCCTCTAACGCATTTCCTGTCCTCCGGTGACGTTTACTGCCTGTCCGGTCATATAGGCCGCTTCGTCTGAAGCCAGGAAAACCATCACATTTGCAACATCCTCATATGAACAACCTCGTTTTAAAGGCACCTGGTCTATATATTTCTGGCGCACCTGTTCCTTTGTTATTCCCTGGTTTTTTGCATACTGCTCATACAGACTGTTGACCCACAGGGGTGAATCCAGCAGGTTTCCGGGGCAGATGGCGTTAACCCTAACATTGTACGGGGCAAGCTCCAGAGCGAGACTCTGTGTGAGCCCGATTCCGCCAAATTTGCTCGCTGCATAGGCAGAATTCTTAAAGGAACCCTTCTTCCCTGACTTGCTGTTAATTTGAATGATACTGCCTTTTTTTTGCTGCATCATCACCGGAACAACAGCCTTTGCTGCATTAAAATACCCTACCAGATTTACATCTATCACCTTTTTCCACTGCTCGCTTGAAAACTCGTCTATTCCTTTTGCTATCAGGATGGCAGCATTGCATACCAGCAAGTCTATCCTTCCATACTTTTCTACAGTTTTTCTGGCCATTTCCTCAGTATCCTGATAATTTGTCACATCTACCTTTACGGCCATGGAATCCTTCAATCCGTCCGCAACCTTTTGTGCCTGTTCAATATTGATATCCGCAATGACCACTCTGGCCCCTTCGGCATTCAACCTTTCCGCCAAAGCCTCACCCAGTCCCTGTCCCCCTCCTGTTATAACAGCCACCCGGTTTTCCAACCTGCGGTATGCACTGGTACCTCCCAAAGTTACCACTCCTTTTAAAATAAAATATACACAAAGAAATAACTATTTTTTATCATCACTTTTTGTTAAAAAAATGTTAGTATTTTAACAGCAATTCGATATCTAAATTATATATCAATTTACAAAGTATTTCAATTCAAAAGTTATTTTTTCCATTTTATATTAGCATTGACATACTCTTAGCCATTAGCTAAAATATAAATAGGATATATCACTTTTATGTAACATTTTCACAACAAAATGTTAATTTTAAATAACTATTAACACATTTTTAACATTATTTTATGAACATAAGAAAAATGCCTGTAATTATTATATGATAAAAAACAGATCAGGAGGTTACATATGGCTACACCAGTAATAATGCCCCGCCAGGGACAGTCAGTGGAAAGCTGCATAATAGCAAAGTGGTATAAGAAAAAAGGTGATACTGTCAGCGCAGGAGATGTATTATTCACTTATGAGACGGATAAAGCAGCCTTTGATGAGGAGGCTCAAGCCGGCGGAACGCTGCTGGATATTTTTTTCCAGGAGGGTGACGACGTCCCCGTACTTACCACAGTATGTGTTATAGGAAACAAGGATGAGAGTGCCGATGCCTTCAATCCTAATGCACAGGCTTCTTCTACCGGCAATACTGCAGCCACTGTGTCCCAGGCAGCAGTAGAAAAGTCAGAGGTTAAAGCCGAAGTAACGGCTGCAGCTCCTGCAGTTTCAAGCGGCGAAACGGTCAAAATATCTCCCCGGGCGAAAAATCTCGCAGAAAAAGCCGGTGTTGACTATAATATGGCTGTTCCCAGCGGACCCTCCGGGAGAATAATTGAAAGGGATATTATCTCGCTTAAGGAGAATGGGCCTGTAGTAACAGCTTCTGCAAGGGAAGAATATTCCAGGCTTTCCTCTTCAAAACCGGTTGAAGGCACAGGCCTTGGCGGAAGAATCACTACCTCCGACCTTGGCAGTAAAGCTTCGAATATCAGTGAAACAGCTGCTCCCGGTTCTTTGTACGAGGAAGTCAAGCTTACAAACATAAGAAAAGTAATAGCAAAAGCCATGCACAGTTCCCTTTCAACAACCGCACAGCTGACCCTTAACTCCTCTGTTGACGCTACCGATATTCTCTCGTTCAGGAAGAAGGTCAAGGAAGGCGGAGGCAGACTGGGACTTGAAAATATCACACTTAACGATATCATTCTTTTTGCCGTTTCCAGGACACTCTTGAATCACAAGGACCTCAATGCACATTTCACTGAAGACAAGCTGCTGCGTTTCTATGATGTTCAGCTGGGAGTGGCCGTAGATACCGACAGGGGTCTGATGGTTCCTACCGTTTTTAATGCCGGCAGGAAATCATTGAATGAAATATCTTCGGAGGTTAAAACACTGATACAGGAGTGCCAGAAAGGAACCATAAACCCTGATTTGTTGAAAGGGGGCAGCTTTACGGTAACCAATCTGGGCACCCTCGGCGTGGAGTCCTTCACACCGGTATTGAATCCTCCCCAGACGGGTATTCTTGGAGTTTGCAGCATAGTTCAGAAGCCACGGGAAGTTAAAGGCGAAATAATCTTTTACCCTGCTATGGGATTGTCCCTCACCTTTGACCACAGGGCACTGGATGGAGCACCGGCAGCAAGGTTCCTGCAGGAGCTTGTAAACAACCTTGAAAATTTCAGTATTCTATTAGCTATATGATAAAGGAGTGTCATTCATGATATATGATTTGATAGTCATAGGCGGTGGGCCTGCCGGATATCTTGCGGCTGAGCGGGCAGGGCAGTCGGGCCTTTCCGCACTGCTGATTGAAAAACGGTTCATAGGCGGTGTTTGCCTTAATGAGGGCTGCGTACCCTCCAAAGCTCTGCTTTACTCCGCAAAAGTGTATGATTATGCAAGGCACGGTCACCAGGCTCGCCGATGTCACACCAGAAGAAAGACGGAAGATAATCGAAGAC
>CALMWN010000070.1 GCA_937873555.1 uncultured Clostridia bacterium | reverse complement strand
AATGAATGCTGAAGAAATTGAAGCCGGTATCAATACAGCAATTGAAGCTGTAGGCTTGGACAGGGATGTGCTTGAGAAGTCCCCTTTTGAGCTTTCCGGAGGACAGAAAAGAAGGGCTGCCATTGCAGGCGTTATTGCCATGAATCCCGGTATTCTTGTACTGGATGAACCCACAGCCGGACTTGACCCGAGAGGGCGGGATGAGATTTTCAGGTTTATACTTAAACTGCACAAGGAGAGGGGGATAACCATAATACTGGTTTCCCACAGCATGGAGGATGTTGCAAGACTTGCGTCACGGGTAATAGTTATGAATAAAGGCAGCATAGATATGGACGGAAGGGTGAAGGATATATTCAAGAATATTGAAAGGCTTGAAAAGATAGGGTTATCCTCACCACAGATCGCGTACCTGATGAAGAAGCTAAAACCGGAATTACCCGGGATTGATGAAGACGTTTTTACAATTAACGAAGCAAAACAGGAAATTCTTAAGTTTTTGAAAAGGAAAAGCCTATGATTAAGGACATTACTTTGGGACAATATCTACCGGGAGAATCTGTATTGCATAAGTCGGATCCCAGGATAAAAATATTACTGACAACCCTGCTGATGGTGGTTATATTCCTGATTGACTCATACTTGGGTTTTATAGCATTGTCAGCATTTTTACTGATAGTGATTCTGGTTTCAAACATACCACTGAAATATACTTTGAAGGGTTTGAAACCGGTAATGTTCATTGTTGCATTCACAGTAGTAATAAATGCTTTCACAACCAAAGGGACACCAATATTGGATATAGGTATGTTCCATGTCACTTATGAGGGTTTGGAAATATCCATATTGATGGCATTCAGACTGTTTTTGCTGATAATAGGGGCTTCGCTGATGACGCTTACAACAACACCCATATCCTTGACAGACGGACTTGAAAAGCTCATGTCGCCATTTAAGAAATTGGGGCTTCCGGCTCACGAGATCGCAATGATGATGTCCATTGCCTTGAGGTTCATTCCAACACTTCTTGAAGAAACTGACAAGATTATGAAGGCTCAGGCTGCCAGGGGGGCGGAATTTGATACAGGCAGCCTTGTGCAGCGGGCGAAAAGCTTCGTTCCCGTACTCGTTCCTCTTTTTATAAGTGCATTCAGAAGAGCTGATGAACTGGCAACAGCTATGGAGGCCAGATGTTACCGTGGAAGCAAGGGAAGGACCAGGATGAAGCAGTTGAAACTGAGTGCCGTGGACTTGAAAATTTCGGCGGTTACATTGATTTTTCTTACCGGGCTGCTGATTCTGCAGTATATTTGAATACAACAAAGGCAGAAACGGGAAATGATGCAGGAATAGCAGGCGCTGCAATGTTGGGAGATAGATCCGATTGAAAAATATCAAACTCACAATTGAATATGATGGTACGAATTATCACGGCTGGCAACAGCAGGTTAATGCGATAACGGTTCAGGAGACTGTAAAAAAGGCGATTGACAAATTGACCGGCGAGGACTGCAAATTGACAGGTGCAAGCCGGACCGATGAGGGAGTCCATGCAGTTGGTCAGGTGGCAAATTTCGTAACGGAATCAAATATACCGCCCGACAAGTTCTGGCTGGCACTTAATACTGTTTTACCGGACGATATAGTTATAAAATCATCCCAGGAGGTCGACATTGATTTTCATGCAAGATTTTCTGCGAAGGGCAAAAGGTACAGGTATTTAATCCACAATTCACCATGCCCTTCGGCATTAATGCGGAACAGGGCATATTTTGTACCAAGAGAGCTGGATATTGAGGCTATGAAAAGTGCCGTTATGCACTTTCAGGGCAAGCACGATTTTTCTGCTTTCAGGGCAAGCGGCAGCGATGCCAGGACATCCGAGAGGATTATTACCTCGGCGTCCCTGGATAAAAAGCTTGATATGCTTGAACTTGAGATAGCAGGGAATGGGTTTCTCTATAATATGGTAAGGATAATCGCAGGCACTCTCGTGTATGTTGGCGAGGGGAAGATATGTGCCCAAAGCATACCCGGAATAATTGCCGGGCTTGACAGAAGAAAGGCCGGGAAAACTGCACCCCCCCATGGACTTTATCTGATGGAAGTTTTTTATTAGGTCTGCAACATGTGAAGACAAAAGTTTGC
>CALMWN010000069.1 GCA_937873555.1 uncultured Clostridia bacterium | reverse complement strand
GGTCTCTATATTGACAGTTAAACTTGTACTATCCAATCATTTTTATAAAATCATCGAATATGTATGCTGAGTCCTGAGGCCCAGGAGCTGCTTCCGGATGATACTGCACGCTTATCACAGGCATTGTTTTGTGCCTGAAACCCTCCACTGTGTTATCATTAACATTCAGGTGAGTGATTTCAATATCACTGCTGAAGTCCTTCTGAAGTGCAAAATTGTGGTTCTGTGAAGTAATGTAGCAGCGGCCGGTAATGAAATCCTTCACAGGATGGTTTCCTCCATGGTGACCGAATTTCAATTTGTAGGTGGTTCCTCCCAAAGCAAGACCAAGGAGCTGGTGGCCCAGACAAATTCCCAGAATGGGCTTTTTGCCCAGCAGTTTCTGCACAGTAGCCTTTACAAACGGAAGATCCTGCGGATCGCCGGGACCGTTTGACAGCAGTATACCGTCGGGATTGCAGCTCATTATCTCTTCAAAGGTTGAAAACGCGGGAAGAACGTAAACATCGCAGTTTCTTTTTTCCAATGAGCGAATTATATTGTACTTTACTCCGAAATCCAGCAGAACAACTTTTTTACCCGAACCCTGACGATGAATGGGGGTCTTGGCAGTGACCTCCATTACCAGGTTGCGGGGCTCACTTTTTTTCTGGTTCAATTTGTCCATGAGCATATCTATATTTCCGCACTCGGTGGAAATAATGCCGAACATGCTTCCGAACCTTCTTATATGCTGGGTCAGGGCACGGGTGTCTATTCCTTTTATACCGACAATATTATGTTTTCTGAAATAATCATCGGGAAGCATGGTGTTGCGCCAGTTATTCGGATAGTCACACAATTCCTTGACTATAAAACCCTGGACATGGGGCTTGTAGGACTCGTTATCCTCTTCGTTGAAACCGTAGTTGCCTATGAGAGGGTAGGTCATGGTAACTATCTGACCATTATATGAAGGATCGGTGGTTATCTCCTGATATCCTGTCATGCATGTGTTGAAAACTATCTCCCCTGAAGTTTCTCCCTGCTGTCCGAATGCTTCACCGGGGAAATATGTTCCATCTTCCAAAACCAATACTGATTTCATTATAATGCTCCTTGCAATAGTTATTCTATTTCTGAAAATATGTCATCAAATGCCTTAATAAGGCTGTCTATATCTGCGGTGGTTACAATCAGCGGGGGAAGCATCCTTATGATATTATCGCCCACGGCTCCAACCAGGTAACCTTTTTCGAAGCATTTCTTCTTAATCTCCGCCGCCTTTTTGATTGATAGCTCGATACCTATCATGAGGCCTTTTCCCCTGATCTCGGTTATGAAACCGTATTTGCCTTTTAGCTGTGAAAGTTTATCTACAAAGTAAACACCCATTTTTTCCGAGTTTTCCACAAGCTTCTCGCTGAATATGGCATCCATTACAGCAAGTCCGGCTGCACATGCCAGAGGATTTCCACCGAAGGTTGAGCCATGATCACCCGGTTCGAAAGCTTTTGCAACAAAATCCTTTGCGCAGAGGGCGCCAATGGGGAAACCCCCTCCAAGAGCCTTTGCTAGAGTGAATATATCCGGCTCCACACCAAAGTGCTGGTAGCCGAAAAGCTTACCGGTTCTGCCAATACCGCACTGTACTTCGTCAAATATCAGCAGCAGCCCGTTCTTGTCACATATTTCCCTTACACCCTTCATATATTCAACAGTCGTGGGGTTAACGCCGCTCTCGCCTTGAATGGGCTCGATCATTACCGCACAGGTGGTCTTGTTTATAGCCCTTTCCAGTGCCTTAAGGTCGTTGATAGGCACTCTGAGGAAGCTGGGAGTAAGGGGAGAAAACGGTTTCTGGTATTTCTCCTGTCCTGTTGCAGCCAGTGTGGCAAGGGTCCTGCCGTGGAAAGAGTTTTCCAGAGTAATTATTTCAAACTTGTCAGCAATGCCCTTTTTCTTGAAATAAATCCTGGCAAGCTTTATTGCACCTTCATTAGCCTCCGCTCCGCTGTTTGCAAAAAACACCTTGTCTGCGCATGAGTTTTCCACCAGAAGCTTTGCCAGCTTCGACTGGGTTTCAATGTAATAGTAGTTGGAGCAATGCATTATTTTTTCCGCCTGCTCCTTTATTGCACCGACAAGCTTGGGGTGGGAATGCCCAAGTGCATTTACGGCTATGCCTGCCAGAAAATCATAATATTTTTTTCCCTCGGTATCCCATAGGTTGATGCCCTTTCCATACTGGAAACAAAAGAAATAGGGCTATTGTGGCACTCAGTGCGGC
>CALMWN010000068.1 GCA_937873555.1 uncultured Clostridia bacterium | reverse complement strand
CTCGTGGGCTCGGAGATGTGTATAAGAGACAGGAATAATGGACTTTAAATGCAATTTTTTAGTGGTAAGCAGCGGAAAGCCATCCTGGAGGTTGAATCTCATCTGATAGCCGAATAAGCTGATTGTACTAGTTCCTGTGCGGTCTTCCTTCCTGACTCCGTTTTGCAATATGTGTCCGCATAAATCCAGATATTGCTTCATACCATTATCCCTCCATCAAAATTTATGATTTGACCAATAACAATATATCATAACAGTAAAATAAATGTAAATGAGACTGCCTGTATGACAGTCTCATTTATTAAAATTTTTCCTACATTATTCCCAAATACTACTACTTAGCCTTGCTTATGACTTCTTCCTCCAGCCTGGAAATAAAAGCATCCACCGGCATGGAACCCAAATCTCCGTCTTTTCTTGACCTCACTGCTACAGCATTGTTCTCCATTTCCTTATCGCCAATAACCAACATATACGGCACTTTTTCCATCTGGGCCTCACGGATCTTGTAACCTATCTTTTCATTCCTAAGATCGATTTCAGTCCTTATACCTCTTTCTTCAAGCCTGCTTTGCAGTTCAAGAGCATATGGGTGGTGCTTTTCTATTATCGCCAGTATCTTTACCTGTACAGGTGCAAGCCAGGTCGGGAAGGCTCCGGCGAAATGCTCTGTCAGTATGGCTATAAATCTCTCGATGCTTCCGAAAACAACCCTGTGAATCATAACCGGCCTGTGCCTCTCGCCATCGGCACCGACATAGGTGAGGTCAAACTTTTCAGGCATCTGGAAATCAAGCTGAATGGTTCCGCACTGCCAGGTACGGCCTATGGAATCCTCAAGATGGAAATCTATCTTTGGTCCGTAAAATGCTCCATCACCCTCATTCACCTTGTATTTCATGCCCTTTGCATCCAGCGCTTCCCTCAAGGCATTTGTAGCCGTTTCCCACTGTTCTTCCGAGCCCATTGAATTTTCCGGTCTTGTTGAAAGCTCAACATGGTACTTGAAGCCAAAAACCTTATAGAAGTCGTCTATCAGGTTAATTACTCCTATTACCTCATCCCTTATCTGTTCAGGGGTCATGAATATGTGTGCGTCATCCTGCGTAAAGCAGCGTACCCTCATGAGCCCGTGAAGTGCTCCTGAAAGTTCGTGCCTGTGAACAAGCCCCAGTTCTGCCATTCTTTGCGGCAGATCCCTGTATGAGTGGAGGCGTCTCTTGTACACCAGCATTCCTCCGGGACAGTTCATGGGCTTGATGGCATAATCTCCCTCGTCAATTTTCGTAAAATACATGTTTTCCTTGTAATGGTCCCAATGGCCCGATCTGTGCCACAAATCCTCATTCAGGATAATCGGAGTCTTGATTTCCTGGTACCCTCTCTTTTTATGCTCCTGTCTCCAGTAATCCTCCAGGAGATTTCTCAAAACCATTCCCTTCGGCATGAAGAATGGAAATCCGGGTCCCTCATCAAGAATGTTGAAAAGATCAAGCTCTCTGCCAAGCTTCCTGTGGTCTCTCTTCTTTGCCTCTTCAAGCCTGAAAAGATATTCGTCCAGCTCGCTTTTCTTTGCAAAAGCGGTCCCGTAAATCCTCTGCAGCATTTTATTCTTCTCGCTGCCTCTCCAATATGCACCAGCTACATTTAACAGCTTAAAAGCCTTTATCTTTCCTGTCGAAGGTACATGAGGGCCTGCACACAGGTCTGTGAATTCGCCCTGTTTGTAGAAGGATATCTCTTCTCCCTCCGGAAGGTCTCGGATCAACTCCACCTTGTAGGGTTCCCCTTTTTGCTCCATGAACCTGATTGCTTCGTCCCTGGGGAGTGTAAAGCGCTCAAGGACCAGGTCCTCTTTTACGATTTTATCCATTTCCTTTTCAATCTTCTCAAGTTCTTCAACAGACAAAGGCTTATCAATATCGAAATCATAGTAAAATCCGTTTTCTATTGACGGCCCGATAGCCAGCTTGACCTGGGGATACAGCCTTTTTACCGCCTGAGCCATTATATGAGAGGTGGTATGCCTGTAAGCATGCTTTCCCCCTTCGTCTTCCATTGTCAGAAGGCTCAACCTGCAATCCTTTTCAAGCTTGCAGCTCAGATCCCTTACCTCGCCGTTGACCTCACCGGCCACAGCTACCCTGGCCAGACCTGCACTTATGCTTTCAGCCACTTCCTTGATTGATACACCGCTGTCATATTCCTTTATGCTTCCATCCTTTAATGTTACCTTTATCATGTTCATACCTCCATTTATAATATAACCAAATAAAAAAACCCTCATCCCTTAATACTAAGGGACGAGAGCGTTCTCCCGCGGTTCCACCCTAATTCAAAACTACCAAGGCTTTTTTGCCTTATGCAGTAAATCTCTTAGTGATTATAACGTGATCACCGTTTGGACTCGGAGGTGGTTTTCAACTCGTTCTCCATAAAGGTACTCTCAGCCTCCGGCACCTTATCTCTTAATGAAAAAATACGGTTTACTCTTCTCGTCACAGTCCAATATATATTTAATTAATATAAGATTATAGCGTTATATATATCCAATGTCAATACGGCTTTGAACATCATTTTTATATTATTCATGCATTCCTGACACCGTTTTTCAAGGTCCCTATGCCTTCTATCACAACCTCCACAACATCCCCGGCCTTTATCGGACCAACACCGGAAGGTGTTCCGGTTGTCACCATGTCACCCGGATACAAGGGTATCGACTTGGAAATAAAGCTTATCAGCTCATGAACATTCCACATCAGGTAGGATGTATTTGAATGCTGCCGGGTTTCACCATTCTGCACAAGCTTTATGTCGAGAGCATTATAATCTACATCATTTACGATCCATGGCCCTATCGGACAGAAGGTCTCGAAATTCTTACCCCTGATCCACTGCCCGTCTGATTTCTGGATATCCCTTTCGGTAACGTCATTCAAGCAGGTAGCTCCCAGTATATATTCACCAGCCTCCGAAGCGCTGACATTCCTGCAATATTTTTTGATGACAACGGCAAGTTCGGCTTCAAAGTCCACCCTTCCCGCTCCCTCCGGTATTTTGATGTAATCTCCATGCCCTATATAGGTATGAGGCAGTTTTACAAACAGTGTAGGATTCTTTGGCATTTCATGTCCGAATTCCTTCACATGGTCGGAGTAATTCTGACCCACAGCAACTACCTTTGAAGGGTTGCAAGGTATAAGCAGCTTTACCTCATCCAATTTATATGTATTACCGGTGATTTTGAATTCCCCGTAAAAGCTTCCTTCTATCTCCCTTACAGCTTCTCCTTCTATCACTCCGCATTTTTCCAGCCCGCCGAAAACAAATCGTACCAATTTCATAATAAACACCATCCATTATAAATTTGTTAGGCAATTGTATGTGTATTTTCCTTAACTGCCATATAATACAGGTAAAAACAGTATACCATTTATAAAAGTTCCCTGTAAAGTAGAGAATAAATCCGATTATTTCCTGGAAATTGCCGTATTTGGCCACATAAATGCTATAATTAATCCAGTGCTTTTGCAAATGGGTCGTTGCTCCCCGGAGCATTTGGCTATCATGCCTGCAGGGTCTGGGTTATTCAGTGGGGTGGGTTACCAATGAGGACAAAAAGAGTATCGAAGTTTAAAAAATACCGCAGGCAGAGAATAAGAAAAACAATACTATTCTCTGTTGTGCTCCCTTTTGCATGCATTTTTATAGGATATCTGATAACAACACTGATCATACTTCCTGCAATGGTAAAATAGCATTTGCCCTGTACCAAATGCCATAAGTCAATCGACCGTTATCAGATCCTTTATCCTCCCGAATTTACTTTCTTTTATGCCGGGAACTTTCATAATATCTGTGGTTGATTTGAACTCGCCATTCTTTTCCCTGTATGCAATAATATCCTTTGCAGCACCTGTGCCTATACCAGGAAGTGAATCAAGCTTCTCAAGAGTTGCCGTATTAATATTGATCCTGGCGCTTCCATTTGACTGTCCCGCATTGTCAAATACAATAGTTCCTCCGCTGTCCCTGGATATTTCAATGCCCGGCCCAGCCTCACCGGAATTCTCCTGGGCCTGCATTCCTGGTGCAGCCGCTGCCTGGACTTCTTTCTTCGGTTTTATCCTTAGCATGACATTTTCTCTCAGCTTGTAAACAAGATTGATATTTTCAAGATCCGCATCACTGCCGGCTCCTCCGGCAGCCTTGATGGCATCATCAATAATCTGACCTTTCTTTAAGGTCACAATCCCGGGTTCTTTCACGCAGCCAACTACATACACCTTTATATCATCCGTGAGCCTGGCACCGTCAGCAGACTGGACTTTGGACTCCAACGGCAAAGCCTTCAAGTCCTGGGATGCTTCCTGCCTTCCTGATGCGGCTGCTTCCCTTTTGTCTATAATGATCCCGGCATTGTTTCTGCTGATAATGATACCTGCTGCTGCCATTATCAGCAAGAATACCAATATTCCAACAATAATCATGCTTTTTTTCACGGCAATTTGTTTATCAGATATCATTATTGTCATTTTCTTACACCCCAAATATATTATTCTATATACATGTAATTATTCCTTTTATTACTTCATATTTTTTTATCAATGTTGTACATTTTTTAATTCATTTCTGATATACTTATTTGGGAATGGATTCGGACCGGCTCATGCCCGTTTCAGGTGCTATAAAGGGATATTGCATTTGGAGCTGCACATTATGTTTGTATTTTGCCTATTGATAGGTTAATACACAAAGAATGGCAAAAGTCATAAAGGTACATGAATTTCCAACGGGGGCACTACTATGAAAAAACTGTCAGCTGTCCTGATTGTGACGCTTTTTATATTAACAAACTTCATACCGGTGTATGCAGACTCCCTGAATCTTGATTCTCAGTCCTGCATCCTCATAGATGCAAAATCAGGCCAGATACTATATGAAAAGGATTCAGACAAGAAAATCTTTCCTGCAAGTACAACAAAAATCATGACTGCGATTCTCGCGATTGAAATTGGAAACCCTGACCAGATAATGACTGCAAGCAAGGCTGCAGTCTATGATATCGGAGTCGATGGCATGAATATAGGGATAATGCCCGGTGAAGAACTCAGGATGGAAGACCTGCTCAATGCCATGCTTATCAAGTCAGCCAATGAAACTGCAAATATCATTGCCGAAAATCTTGCTCCCACGCGAAAGGACTTTGTCGATTTGATGAACAAGAGGGCAAAGGAGCTTGGAGCCGTCAATACGAATTTTGTCAACCCCTGCGGCTCACATGATCCGAACCACTTTACCACGGCAAGTGACATGGCTAAAATCGCCCGATATGCGATGACTTTGCCCAAGTTCTGCGAAATAGTAGCAAAAAAGGAATATTCAATGCCTCCAACCAACAAACACCCAAAATGGGATATTCCTCTGTATTCTACAAACAAGCTTACTGACAACAGGTTCAAATCTCCTCTTTACCGTGTCCTTGGTATGAAAACCGGTTACACAAGCCAGGCAGGGAATAATTTCATCTCTTCGGCAGTAAACAATGACGGCATGGAGCTTATAGGTGCCGTGATGTCGGTAAGAAGTCCCATAGCAGACAGGGTGTTCTACAATTCCAAAGATCTCCTGGAATATGGCTTTAAGAATTTTTCCCTGCAAAAGATCGCTGAAGCAAATCAATTGGTAAAGACATTGCCTGTAATGGACTCGGTGAATAACTCCAGCGTTGATCTGGTACTTTCAAGCAGTGTGGAATGTGTGCTCCCGGCGGATAAGTCCTCCTGGAATATCGAAACGGAGCAATACATCAATCCTGCCATACAGGCACCTATCAAACAGGGTGAAGTGCTGGGTTGGGTTGAATATACCCGTAACGGTGTATCTCTTGGCAAATCTCAGATAGTTGCCGCTGCCAATGTGGAAAAAAGCATGAAAGCCAGGGCTATCGGTACTGCAAAGCAGACCTTTTCCAATCCCACCATGAAAAAGGTTTCATCAACCACTATTATAGTTATTATTTCATTTATAATTATCCGGTTTATTCTTAAAAGAGTCTCTCAAATGGTAAATGCCCGGAGGCAGGAAGATTGAAGTCA
>CALMWN010000067.1 GCA_937873555.1 uncultured Clostridia bacterium | reverse complement strand
CTAATGAAATGTCTGTTTAAATTATAAATACCATTATTTAGGTGATAAACTAGGGATCAAAAACATTAACTTTTTTCGGATTGAACAACAAAAAACATGTTGACACAGGTTTTGTACACTGGTAAAATGTTATTTAATCATATTTTAAAGCGTTGAAGGAATAAAGATACATTCGGGTGTGCAAGAGAGCCGGTGGGTGGTGTGAACCGGTACACGAGGTGTATGTATAGCTCATTCCGGAGCTCCGGTGTTGAACAGGGTTGTGTATTAAAAACATGTATGCGTTCAATCAAAGTAAATATCGGCGTTGACTACGTTATAGTCTTAATACCCAAGCGGGTATTTGTTGAGAATCTGCCAAGAAGCGCAGATTGAATTAGGGTGGTACCACGTAGGATAATTAGCCCCTTCGTCCCTGCATACAGTTTTGCATGGATGAAGGGGTTTTTTAATTTCAATATTATATATTTGTTTTAGAGGGTGTGTAAAATGAAGCTTACAGGAGCACAAGCAATAACAAAGGCATTGGAAATGGAAAAGGTGGAAGTCATTTTCGGATATCCGGGTGCTGCAATCTGCCCATTCTATGATGCGCTGGTAGACTCAAAAATCAGGCACATCCTTACAAGGCATGAGCAGGGTGCAGCACATGCAGCAAATGGTTATGCGCGGGTTACGGGAAGGACGGGTGTTTGTGTTGCAACTTCGGGACCGGGTGCGACTAATCTCATCACAGGCATTGCGACTGCTTATATGGACTCCATACCCATGGTTGCGATTACGGGGCAGGTATCAACCGAGCTCATCGGAAGGGATGTCTTTCAGGAAGCCGATATAACAGGAGCTACCGAGCCTTTCTGCAAGCACAACTACCTGGTTAAAAAGGTACAGGATCTTCCAAGGATTATCAGGGAAGCTTTCCATATAGCTTCTACCGGAAGGCCCGGCCCTGTGCTGATTGATATACCGGTAGACATCCAGGTTAAGGAATTTAACTTTGAGTACCCGGGAAATGTGGAGATAAAAGGATATAAGCCCAATTACAAGGGGCATCCCGTACAAATAAAAAAAATTGCCGAGGCAATTAAAAAGGCAAAATCACCTGTGATATGTGCCGGGGGTGGAGTCATAAATGCAAATGCAACAGGAGAGCTGCAAGAACTGGTGGAAAAATGCAGCATACCGGTGACTACTACGCTTATGGGAATCGGTTCCATCCCATCCAGGCATGAATTGAATCTGGGGATGCTTGGCTCACACGGACTTTATGCAGCCAATCATGCGGTTCATAATGCAGACCTTCTGATAATACTTGGTGCCCGGGTGGGTGACAGAGCCATGGGTACGGCGGCTAAAATTGCTGAAAAGGCACAGATCGTCCATATTGATATTGACCCTGCGGAGATAGGTAAAAATATAGGCACATCCATACCGGTAGTCGGTGATGTAAAACTGATACTGAAAGAGCTTGCCGCTATCGCAGAAAAAGGTGATGTCGGCAGTTGGATGGAGAGAATCAAAAAGACAAAAAAAGACCATCCTTTAAGGGATGAGGATGGAGCCGAAGCCAATACCGTGAAACCGCAGTATGTGCTTTCAATCCTTTCAGACATTGCGGGAGAAGACACAATTGTAGCAACGGAAGTGGGACAGAATCAGATATGGGCTGCGAACCATTACAGGATAGCCGGACCAAGAAGCTTTATCACATCAGGGGGATTGGGTACCATGGGTTACGGGCTGCCGGCTGCAGTAGGCGCCAAAGTAGGGAATCCAAAAGCCAGGGTTGTTGCAGTAAGTGGAGACGGAAGCTTCCAAATGTCAATGCAGGAGCTTGGTACCATAAAGCAGGAGAAGCTTGGGATCAAAATAATAGTTTTCAACAATTCAAGGCTTGGAATGGTTAGAGAGATTCAGAAATTAAAATACTGCGGAAGATATTCGCAGGTTTATCTTGAAAGTAATCCGGATTTTGTCAAGCTTGTCGGAGCCTACGGCTTCAAGGGTGAAGTGGTAAGCGGAAACTCACAGGTAAAGGATGCTTTGAAACGGATGTTTTCCAATGATGAGCCCTATCTGCTTGAGTGCATTGTAGACCCGGAGGAGCCGACCATGTAAAGGGTTTATAGTAACTTATGACAGTTTGATATAAAATGTTTAAATTTTGAAGGAGGAGAGTTATAATGGCAAAACATACTTTGTCTGTATTGGTTGAAAATCATGCGGGTGTGCTATCGAGAGTGGCGGGATTATTCAGTAGAAGAGGCTTTAATATTGACAGTTTGGCGGTCGGAGTCACGGAAAATCCGGATATATCAAGAATGACAATAGTTGTGGATGGGGATGACTACACGGTGGAGCAGGTGGGCAAACAGCTCAACAAGCTCATTGATGTAATTAAAATCAAACAGCTTGACAGGCATGATTCCGTGAGCCGTGAGCTGGCGCTCATCAAGGTAACCGCAACAGCAGCAACAAGGGCGGAAGTTATCCAGATCGTGGAGATATTCCGCGCAAAAATTGTTGATGTCTCAAAGAACACACTGACAATAGAAATATCAGGAGGAACAGACAAGGTGGCTGCCCTTGAGGACATGTTAAAGCAGTTTGGAATAAAGGAAATCGTCAGGACGGGTACCATTGCCATCGAAAGAGGCAACAAATATATTAGAGTGAATAATGAAGAGGAGTGATTTGCAAATGGCAAAAATGTATTATGACAGTGACTGCAATCTCGGTTTATTAAAGGGTAAAACAGTAGCTATTATAGGTTATGGAAGTCAGGGCCACGCACATGCACAGAACTTGAATGACAGCGGAGTAAATGTTGTAGTAGGCTTGACGCCCACTTCAGAAAAAAGGCAGCAGGTTGTCAAGGATGGACTTAAGGTAATGGATACTGCAGAAGCAGCAAAGGTGGGGGATATCATCATGATACTTACTCCCGACCAGAACCAGCAGGCAGTGTATGATGAAAGCATCAGGCCCAACCTGAGGGAAGGCAATGTACTTATGTTCTCACATGGCTTCAATATCACCTACAGCCAGATCGTACCTCCCAAGGATGTGGATGTAATAATGGTAGCTCCAAAGGGGCCAGGTCACACCGTCAGAAGCCAGTACAAGGAAGGCAGGGGTGTTCCTTCCCTGATAGCCATACACCAGGATGCATCAGGAAAGGCAAAGGATTATGCACTCGCATATGCTTCCGGGATAGGAGCAGGCAGGGCAGGTATACTTGAAACAAACTTCAGGGAAGAAACAGAGACGGACCTGTTCGGTGAACAGGCAGTACTTTGCGGTGGTGTTACGGAATTGATGAAAGCAGGTTTCGAGACACTGGTGAACGCAGGTTATCAGCCGGAAATCGCTTACTTTGAATGCATTCATGAGATGAAGCTGATAGTCGACCTTATAAACCAGGGCGGTTATGCCTATATGAGATACTCCATCAGTGATACGGCAGAGTATGGCGACTATATCACCGGAAAGAGGATAATTACAGATGAGACAAGGAAGGAAATGAAGAAGATCCTTGACGAAATACAG
Organism: uncultured Clostridia bacterium; assembly: GCA_937873555.1. Taxonomy (GTDB): domain Bacteria; phylum Bacillota; class Clostridia; order Acetivibrionales; family CALMWN01; genus CALMWN01. Next base: position 2,548 of record CALMWN010000067.1, on the reverse strand, counting down.
AACGGAAAATTTGCTTCAAACTGGATTTCAGAGAATAAATCCGGCGGAAGGGCAAACTTCCTCGCAATGAGACGGAAGGAATCGGAACACCAGCTTGAAAGAGTAGGCTCTGAACTGAGAAAAATGATGAGCTGGCTGAAGAAATAACATATAGAGAGAAATGCCCCCGCCCTCAACTATTCTTAAAGGATATGTTGGGGGTGCAGGGGGTGATAACCCACCTGTTTGTGGCTCAGCCACAAAATAAAAATTCCCTCCCTGGGGAGGGGCAGGGGTGGGGTACCTAATTTACAATCCACTTCACTTAGATATTTATGAATATGAGATTGAGAGCGGCGATTAAATTGCTGTATACGATTTGCTTTTTACATTAGTTTGCCTTAGCGATAAAAAATATAATGAAGCGCTTAAGAATAGGCTATCGATATTTTGTATTGCGGTATGAATTTATAAAAATGCAAATTGTAAAAATGGGAGGTTTTTATATGTCAAAAATCATTAAAATATTTGATACTACATTGAGAGACGGGGAGCAGACCCCGGGTGTCAACCTCAATATACAGGAGAAGCTGGAGATTGCAAGACAACTCGAGAAGGTTGGTGTTGACGTTATAGAAGCTGGATTTGCCATTGCTTCACCAGGCGATTTTGAAGCTGTCAGGACGGTTGCCCGGAACATTAAGGGAGTGACAATTGCCAGCCTTTCAAGGGCTGTTGAAAAGGACATTGACAGGGCATGGGAAGCTGTGAAGGATGCAGAAAGGCCAAGAATCCACACTTTTATAGCTACCTCGGATATACACATGAAATACAAGCTCAAGATGACCGAGGAGGAAGTGCTGGAAAGGGCTGTGGCATGTGTCAGATACGCAAAGAAGTATTGTGAAGATATTGAATTTTCTGCTGAGGATGCAAGCAGGTCAAGAGATGAATTCCTGTACAGGATTTTCGAAGAGGTTATAAAAGCCGGAGCAACAGTCATTAATATTCCTGATACAGTAGGCTATGCGGCTCCTGCTGAATTCGGCAAATTGATCAGGGGTATCAGGGAGAATGTTGCAAATATCAATAAGGTTGACATAAGCGTGCACTGCCATAATGATCTGGGCCTTGCAGTTGCGAATACCCTTGCAGCTATGGAAAACGGAGCTACACAGCTTGAGTGCACCATTAACGGGCTGGGAGAAAGAGCCGGGAATGCCGCAATGGAAGAAGTAATAATGGGTATTAATACAAGAAAGGATTTCTATAATATTACCCATAAAATAGACACGACTCAAATCTACAGGACCAGCAAACTGGTCAGCAGCCTGACCGGTGTGAATGTTCAGCCGAACAAGGCAATCGTGGGTGCCAATGCGTTTGCTCATGAATCAGGTATTCACCAGCATGGGGTAATGGCAGAAAAGACAACCTACGAAATCATGACACCGGAATCTGTAGGGCTGACACAGAACAAAATGATACTTGGCAAATTGTCGGGCAGGCATGCTTTTGAGGAAAGGTTGAAGGAGCTTGGGTATACAACTCTGACTTCAGCTGAGATCCAGAGTGCTTTTGGAAAGTTCAAAAGCCTTGCAGACAAGAAAAAAGAAGTTACCGACAGGGACATTGAGGCTTTGATTGAAGTAGAAGTTTCTGAAGTGGCGGAATTTTTCGAACTGGAGAGCTTCCAGATAAACAGCGGCAATAAGGTCATTGCCACCTCTACCGTGAATCTGATACGTAATGGCGAAGGCATAACCGAAGCGGCTACAGGAGACGGACCCGTGGATGCGGCATTCAATGCGATGGAAAGAGCTGCTGGTGTCAGCGTGGAATTGGAAGCTTACAATCTGAGGGCAGTAACTGAAGGCAAGGACGCTCTTGGTGAGGTTACGGTGCGGGTATCCAAGAATGGCAAAACCTTCGTGGGAAGAGGCGTGAGTACGGATGTCATCGAAGCCAGCGTAAAAGCATATCTGAATGCTATCAACAGGGCGATTGCGGATTTTGGGGAAGGAATAATAAAAGCCGGATGACCTGCAATGTTAATTTTGTAAATCTCTCATATATGAGGGATTGGGGGTATGTTAAGCATGAATAAAATTGTCATATATGATTCATTACTGAGGGATGGTGCACAGGCTCAGGGCATTTCATTCACAGTTGAGGATAAATTGAAAATAGTTGAAGCCCTTGATGAGCTGGGAGTGGATTATATAGAAGCCGGAAATCCGGGGTCCAATCCGAAGGACCTGGAGTTTTTCGAGAGGGCCAGGCAATTAGAGTTAAAACACGCCAGGATCATAGCATTTGGAAGTACAAGAAGGGTGAATCTTCCTGTTGAAGAGGATGCAAATGTGGTATCCCTTCTAAAGGCTGATACCGAAGCTGTAGCAATATTCGGAAAGAGCTGGGACTTCCATGTGAAGGACATATTAAGAACAACCCTGGATGAAAACCTCAGGATGATTTATGATACGGTAAGGTTTTTCAAGGAGAAGAACAAGGAAGTTGTTTATGATGCAGAGCTGTTTTATGAGGGATACAGGGCAAACCCCGAGTA
>CALMWN010000066.1 GCA_937873555.1 uncultured Clostridia bacterium | reverse complement strand
TATCCTCTTCGTCGGCAGCGTCAGATGTGTATAAGAGACAGCCATATTATAGGCTCTCCCTCAGAGAACCAGGGAAAAATACCATTATAATAAGCAAGAAGAAGACGTTCAACCGAAAGGTCCCCGCCTATTGCCAAAATACCCTCGTTGTTTGCCAATTCCGGATTTGGAAATATCAGACTCTTTGTCAACTTGAAGACAGGCAACGGTTTTTCACTCCTCGCTTATAATGGTTATTTCACCTTCCCTGATATCTATTACTGCCTTACCACCCTTTGACAGTACGCCGAACAGCACCTCATCAACAAAATACGTTTTTATTTTATCCTGAACCAGTCTCAATATTTCTCTCGCGCCATATATTGAAGACATTCCTTTCCCGGCAAGCCATTCATAACAAGCTTCAGTGACCTCCAGCTTTATATTCCTGGCAGCGAGTTTTTCCTCAAACCTTCTTACAGCCTTGCGTGCTATTTGAACAGCCATATCCCTGTTGATACGGTGGAAAACCACTACTTCATCAAGCCTGTTACGGAATTCCGGCAGGAAAACCCGCTCTACCTCTTTTAGCATGGCTTCCCTGTCCACGGTCCTGCTGTCAAATCCGATCATCACCTTGCCCACTTCCCTGGCTCCGGCATTTGAGGTCATAATCAGTATTACATTCCTGAAATCCGCCTTTTTGCCATTATTATCCGTAAGTGTAGCATAGTCCATTATTTGCAGAAGAACGTTAAAAATATCAGGATGCGCTTTTTCAATTTCATCCATCAGCAGCACACAATAAGGGGTCTTTCTTATGGTATCGGTCAACAGTCCCCCTTCTTCATACCCTACATAACCTGGAGGTGCCCCGATAAGCCTTGCTACTGTGTGTTTTTCCTGATATTCACTCATATCAAAGCGTATGAGCGGTATTCCCATAATTGCGGCCAGCTGCCTTGAAAGCTCAGTTTTCCCTACACCTGTCGGTCCTACGAACAATAATGATGCTACCGGCTTTTCTCCTTCATTGAACCCTGCCCTGGAGCGCTTTATTGCTTTCACTGCACTATCGATTGCCTCATCTTGTCCGAATATTTCCTTCCTGATTTCCACATCAAGATACTTCAGCTTGTCGATTTCATTATTCGAAACACTCTGTTCCGGAATTTTGGCTATCTGTGAAACAATCCTCTCAATATCCTTTTCGGTGATGGTGATCACCGTCTCGTCATCATCAGCATTCAACCTGGCAAAAGCTCCTGCTTCATCAATTACGTCAATGGCCTTATCAGGCAGGTACCTGTCATTGATGTACCTGGAGGAGAGCTCCACAGCCTGTTTTATTGCCTCATGTGAATAAGCCACCCTGTGGTGTTCCTCATATCTTTCCTTAAGGCCCTGCAAAATCATCAAGGTATCTTCTACCGACGGCTCCGGTACCTCGATTTTTTGAAATCTTCTGGACAGGGCTCGATCCTTTTCAAAATATTTCTTATATTCTTCATAGGTGGTAGACCCGATAAATCTCAGCTTCCCCGAAGCAAGAAACGGCTTGAGAATGTTTGATGCATCCATTGAACCTCCTGAAGCCGCTCCTGCTCCTACGATGGTGTGTATTTCGTCAATATATACGATGGCTCTGCCCAATTTCTCTATTTCATGCAAAACCTTCTTAATCCGTTCTTCAAAGTCACCCCTGTATTTTGTTCCTGCAAGCATTGAACCCATATCCAAGGAGAATATCCTGCTCTGCTGCAGAATTCGGGGTACCTTCCCTTCAGCCACAAGCATTGCCAGCCCTTCCGTAATTGCAGTCTTACCTACGCCGGGATCCCCAACATGTACAGGGTTGTTTTTAAGTCTTCTGCTCAAAACCTGAATTGTACGGCGCAGTATATCTTCCCTCCCGATAAGCGGATCAAGTTCCCCCTTCCCCGCCTTATCGGTAAGATCAACTGCGAATTGGCTCAGAAAGTCACTTCTGCCTCCATTTTCAACTGCGTACTCTATTTCCTGTTCATGCATGCCATTTCCCCCGGTTTTTTCAGGGTTGTGCCTTATAGCGGCGGCTTGTCCATGGGAAATGTACCTTAATACTTCAAGCCTGCTTATACCGTTTTTTTGAAGGAAATAGTTAGCAAAAGAATCCTTTTCTTCAAGGATGGCGGCAAAAATATCCCCTATCTCTATAGCCTCCCTGCTTGACGAAGCAACATGCTCCGCCGCGCATTGCATTATACTGTTTATGCCTGCTGTACCGACAGGCTCCGCGTCATCAGCAACGGTCATATAATCTTTAAAGTAGTTGTTCAAATCTTCCTTTACATCGTCACCACTGCCTCCGCAGTTCTGCACTATCTCGATTCCCTCCTTAAAATGCAGGGAAGCATACAGAATATGCTCCGGAGTGAAGTATTCGTGCTTTCTCTGTCTGGCTTCGTTATATGCTGCAATTATAATTTTGTCCGTAACATCATCCAGTTTCATCTGTACCTCCATATTCGCGGGAAGCAGCAGAACCGTCCCCTTGCTTCCCTTTGCATCATGCTTCCTCAAGATCCGTCTTCAGGGGAAACTCATTTTCCCTTGCCATTTCCTCAACCTGCATGGTCTTGGTCAGTGCAATGTCATACGGATAAACTCCTACTATCCCCCTGCCCTTTTCATGGACATCCAGCATTATCCTCGTAGCTTCGGCAGCTGTTTTATGGAATATAATCACCAGTACATTCACTACAAAATCCATGGTGGTATAATGGTCATTAAGGAGTAAAATCCTGTACATTCTGGGCTTTTTGATTTCAACCCTTGTTTCTTCCTTATAGGTGCTCTGTGTTCCCATTGTTACTTTACCAGCCTTTAAACAATATTCAATAAAAAAATTATAGCAATGTATTGTACATAATACAACCATACGGCATACTGCACCTTTAACTAATATTCTGCATTAATGTTAATTTATTTCCCATTTTGTCCGCATTTATATAAGCCGGACCAAAAAATATAATTAATTCACTTCCATAATAACAGATATTATGCTATTATATAGTACGGTATTTATATTAGCAGTTTTCAGTTATCATACAAAAAGTTGTAAATTACGTATATGTTAATATTATGTGGATTTGAGCATACAATGAAAGGGGCATCAAAGGAATGAAAAGAAAACTGGTTATAGCTGTAGCCTTAGTAGTTATAATAGCCATAGCAGTTTTTACTTATATATCTAAAACAAGCAAGAGTAATATTACTCCGCCCGGCGCGAATGCGGGAGTTACTACAAATTCCAATACCGGCTCCGGCGTAATTCCGGCTTCAAATCCTCCTGCAGCTACTGCCAAGCCCAACAATATACAGAATAGTCCCTCTGCCGCTCCAAGCGCCGGTTCTGCTCCAGTGGCAGTAAAGAATACAGGCAGTCTGAAGGCGTCTGATTTCTCAATAACAGACGGTAAAGAAACCATCAGCCTGGATTCCTCCTTTAAAAATTTCAAAACCTCAAGTGAAGAGCTTGCTGTGGATGATCATGCCGACGGTGAGGTCATGTTTAATAATGTTACTTACAAATATTTCGTATACAGGTACAATGATTTTAACCTCTATACTTCCAACGCGCATTACGACTTGAAGAAAAGGAATGCGGAAGACCAGTACATTTCCAACATAATATTGAAAAATCAAAATTACAGAACACCAAGAGGTGTAGGAATAGGCTCGGATCTGGAAAGCATAAAGCAGGCTTATGGAGAAGGCAGGAAAACCTTCAGGAACGACAAGGCATGCATAGTTTATCAGTTGAATGATATGGAGCTTGCCTTCAGCTTTGACGGACCCCATGTCGTGGGAATGAGCATGCAGATTCTCGTAGGGGCGTACAAGGCAGGTTGATTAACACCGGTACAAATACGAAATTGCAATTGAATTATGTGTAGGGGCGTACCAAATTGAAACAATAAAGCCGGACATATTGCATATGTCCGGCCATACTAACCTTTTTAAGGTGTTTTTCTGTAGTTCACTTGAATGGCACTTGTAATCAACCTTTTACAGCTCCCATGGTCAAACCCTTGATTACGTATCTCTGGAACAGCATGGTTATTATAATCGCAGGAGCTATGATGATAACTGCTGCTGCCATAACCCTGCCCCAGCTTATTTCTGCATACGATACAAAATTGTATATTGCGATCGGCAGTGTCTTTGTCCTGTCTGCACTTAATGCAAGAGAAAACATGAAGTTGTTCCATGAAAACATGAAAGTCAACGTAGAGGCAGTCATTATTCCCGGTTTGGACAGAGGCAGTATAATCCGCATAAATGTTCCCTGTCTTGTGCACCCATCTACCTTGGCTGATTCTTCCAGTTCATAGGGCAAATCGTCAATAAAGTTAACCATAATCCACACGACAAGTGGCAGGCCCACCAGCATATGACTGGCTATCAGGGCGGTAAACGTATCTGTCATTCCAATCTTTGAAAAAATTATATACCACGGAATCAGAAAGGAAATACCAGGCATCAGCCTTGCTACCAGTATGAACACTCCCAGCGATTTCTGTTTGAACCTTGCTATCGTATAAGCTGCCGGTAAACCCAGTATCAAGGAAAACAAGGTTGAAAGCACCGCTATCAGAGAACTGTTAAAAAGAAACTTCCCAAATTTGTTTTCAACAAATACACTCTTGTAATTTTCCAGCGTCGGCGTAAAAATCCATTCCGGAGGCATGGTAATAATCTGGGACTGGGTCTTGAATGAAGATACGATAATCCAGACAAGAGGAAATAAAAACGGTATAATGACTATTAAAACGGCAATATAGAATCTTATGTCCTGATATAATTTTCTTTTCATATCCTATCACTCCCCAGCTTTCGCATCCATAGCATCAACAGGCTGCTGCCCATTACTATGGCGAATAGTGCCAATAAAACGGAGGAGGCCGAGCCGAAGTGGAAATATCCGAAGCCGAGACTGTAGGCATATATGTTTAGTGTCTCGGACGAATGTCCAGGGCCTCCGCGTGTCATTGTATATATAATGTCAAAAGTCTTAAATGCATCTATACATCTTAAAACCACTGCTATAAGAATGGTAGGCATAAGCAGAGGCAGTGTTATATAGCGCAGGATCTGAAAAGGCTTGGCGCCATCTACGACTGCGGATTCATACGGTTCCACGGGAAGTCCTGCCAATCCGGCCAGAGCTATCAGTATAACCATTGGTGTCCATTCCCATATGTCAACCAATGCTATGGAAGGTATGACAGCTGCATTTGAAGCAAGCCATTTTGATGTGGGCAAACCGAGTATTTTCAGCATATAGTTGCCAAGTCCTATTGTCGGCTCATAGAACAATGTCCATGCCAGTCCTATAGCCACCGGCGTTGTTACCATAGGCAGCAATAGTATGGTTTTAACCACATTTTTGCCTATGAATTCACGGTTCAGGACCAAAGCAATCGCTACACCGAGCACTGTCTCTACACCGACAGCCAGTATTGTAAAATAAAAGGTCAACCATACCGAGTTGTAGAAACGTTGATCCTTCAACATATTTACGTAGTTTTTCAGTCCAATGAAATGACCGCTGCCAGGAACGGTCATTGACCAGTCGGTCATGCTCACTCCGAAAGTGAATATGACAGGAAAGGCCATCATTATCAATACAAAAAGGACGGCAGGCAAAGGAAATATCCACTGGATGTTACGGTCAACAAAATCATTGCTGCGTCTAAAAAATTGGTTCAAACTTCTCCCTCCCAAAACCAAAACTGGTTTCCATTGCGATGAGTATCTTGATTTATCATATGGTACAAATCGCTTATCATCTATATTTATCTAAATTTACTTGGCGTAGAGTCTCGCAAATTTTATCCTTATATTACAGATCTTATATTTAAAATCAGGGTGCAGCTTTGCGCTGCACCCGTTTATACTCCTACTTGCCACCTTCGCCTGCTTTTTGAAGCATTTCGTTCATCTTCCTTGCCGCTTCCTTGGCAAGACCGGCTATATCGCCCGTTCCACCGTTTGTTATCGATTTTACTATAACTTCGCCAATTGCATCCCTGGCCTCCACAACAGATACCATTATAGGTCTGTCATAGGGAACACCGATTTCTGCAGATTTCTTTGAAACTGCTTCAAAGCCGGGGATCAGTTTGGCAGTAACAGCAGGATCACTCCATACCGAGTTACGTGTCTGGGATACGCCGTCAATCTGGCCCTTAGTCATGTTCTGCTTGTTGGTGGACCATTTGATGAACTCCCATGCTGCATCCTTGTGCTTGGATTTTTCAGGAATTGCCAGTGCCCATGAAGTTATCATGTAAGGCTTCTGTCCTGCAGGTCCTGCAGGGAAAGTTGTAACTCCGATATTTCCAGCGATCTTTGATTTTGAAGGGTCGGTCATTTGTGCAAGCATAACTGAAGCATCAGTATACATTGCAGCCTTTCCGCTGGCAAAGAGTGCAACAGCCTGGGGCCAGCTCATATTTACAACCCCCGGAGGGCCGTAATCATGCAGGATTCTTCCATAGAACTGGAATGCCTTGACAGCTTCAGGAGAATCAACTACGCTTTTGCCATCTTTGATGAAGTCTCCGCCAAAACCGTACAAATAGCTTGAGAACTGTGTAACAGCAGCCCCCAGATTACCCCTGGAAACTATACCGTACATTTCTGCAGAAGGATTGTGAAGTTTTTTCGCAGCTGCCTCCAGTTCATCCAATGTGGTTGGAGGCTGAATCTTCGCCTGATCGAACAAATCCTTGCGATAGAACAAAGTCTCACATTCGTTTACCAAAGGTATTGCCACCAGCTTGCCGCCTTCTGTTGTGGCTTTTACATTTGCCTTCATGAAGTCGTTCCAGTTCCAATCAGCCGGTGTTTTTGTGGTGTCATTCACATAACTGTCCAGAGGTGCATACCAGTTGTTTTTGAAAAACAGCTTGCCTTCCTGCAGTGGACGCGTCATAAATGCATCGATTGTTGCGTTGCCTGATGTGAATTCGATTGTCAGCTTCTGTGTCAATTGGTCTTCCGCGTAGCTTTCAAGACTTACGTTGATCCCCGTCTGCTTTTCGAAATCCGGAATCGCTCCCTTGATGGAATCATTCCACATGTGGTTTGCAGCGACATAACGTATCGTCTGCCCTGCAAACTTCTTGGAATCATCAGCAGCAGTTGATTGAGTTTTTGTGCCCTGCTGGCTTGCGGTGTTAGGCTTGCTGCATGCTGCAACAGAAATTACCATGGCAGCTATCAAAACTATTGACAGCCACAGTTTCAATACTTTTTTCATCTTTCGCCCTCCTTAAATTTTTGTATTATAATGTGTTTATTGTATTTTGATTATACTTCCGGATGTGACAGCTTTGAATGAAAGGCTGTTTTAAAATACGGTAAAATATTTTGATGTTTTAACGGATTTGTCATAGAAAAGATATTAAAAAGATCATTCTTGTAAAATTTTTTAAAATTCATGTAAAATATTTTGTTTTTCAAAAATCCCTCTGCCGGCAAGCGCTGGCGAAGTCCCATATGCATATTGCCCCAAGGCCTCATCATTGTCTGGTTTTACCTATTCTGCTCGGGCTGATACCCATATACTTTTTGAATAGCTTGCTGAAGTATGACTCGTCGGATATACCCACTTTCTCTGCAACCTCGTAGGTTTTAAGCCCGAACTTGCGGATCAGCTCCATGGCTGCTTCCATTTTGACCCTGTTTATATAATCCGTCAGACTTTCACCTGTTTCCTTTTTGAATATGCTCGACAGGTAGCTCCTGCTTATATTGCTGATCTGCGAAGCCTTATCAAGTGAAATGTCTTCGCAAACATGCTCCAGTATATATCGCTTCAATTTAATGATTTCCGGACGTGCGGTATTTTGCCTGAAGTACTTTGAATATTCGATAAACCTGTCAATCAGTTCGTCAAAGCAATCCCTTATGTCGGTGATAGTCTCCGAATTCATAAGAATGTCGACCGGGTTGGAATCCGACCTTAAGGTAATGACCTCAGGATCTGCATCATATTTTTTATACAGCCTTATCAATGAGTGCATTATTTCGACTGCCGCCATTCTGACCTTTGCGGGTGCGTATACGTGCAAGGCGGCTATTTCATCCAGAAATCTGCTGATAACAAGTTTCGCCCCATATGCGTCAAGATTCTCGAGATGGCCTGTCAAAAGCTTCTCTTCATTATCATTCAGCAACACCATTTTATCGGAAAATGTATTTGTCCTGTCAAAGAATACAATGCTCTCCCTGCCCATATAGAACCTCTCCTCCATGGCCCGGAGCGCCTCAAGGTATTTGTCCCTTATATGGCCCAGGTCATCATGAAGCGAAGCAATTCCAAAAGAAACCGAAATGTTAAGATAGGTTTTCAAAGCGATTAAAACTTTTCTGCAGTAGTTTTCGGCTGTCTTCGTCCAATAAATCCCCGGTTCCATGCTTGTAAAATCCATAACGACGATGTACTCTCCATTGTTGATTTCGGCAATCTCCCCCGGGCAAAATTCGGTAAGGACTTCCTCAAGAATATTTATAAATGAAAACTTGAGAAGATGCTTGTCCTGGATACTGCTTTTAACCGGTGCATTCAAATAGTCGTCTATGCCCACGCATAGAACTACAAACCTTTTCAACAGAGGCACAGTTCCCAGGACCGTAAGTTCCCTTGCGATCTCATTTGCAGTGATTGAGCCGGAAATTACCTTTTTATATAAGTTCTCTTTGATAAGGTACTTGTTCTTCCTGAACTCAAGCTGTATGCTCCTCACATCGTCCAAGTTTTCCTTATCGGTTTCAATTGCCTGACGAGTCTTGTTAAGCACTTCAAGCAGTGATTCCGGCTGCATTGAAAGCTTCAGGATGTAATCCTCCGCACCCAGTTTCATCGCCCTCTTGACGAAATCCAGCTCATTATGGCAGCTAAGTACTATTGTCTTTATATGAGGATATTGTTCTTTTAAAACAGCTATCAGTTCAAGCCCATCCATGACCGGCATTTTTATATCTGTCAGTATGATGTGGGGGGATTTTTCCCTTATCAGATCCAGAGCCTGAAGGCCGTCTTCAGCCTGGCCGACAATTTCAAAGCCATGCTGTTCCCAATCCAGGCAGGACTTTATTCCGACCCTTACCAGAATCTCGTCTTCTACAATTATTACCTTAAGCAACTCCATACCCCCCTTTCAGGCATCATATAGAGACAACGAACTGTAAAAGTAAAACTATCAAATTTAATCATCTCGAGACACTACTTGCAAAAGTCAAATTAAGTAATTTACTTATTGCAGTATACCGCATTTAATAAATGCTTTCTTACTGGATATTAAATTAAGTTTTACTATATTTACTGTTCGGTCTCTTTAATAAAACTGTGAAATACTATTCTATCGCAGGAAGAAGTATTGTTATCGTAGTACCCTCCTTTACCTTTGAGTGTATCTTTAAACCAAACTCGCTGCCATACTTGAGCTTTATTCTTTCATTCACATTTTTGAGTCCTATTCCGCTGAACTTCTGGCTCTTGTTTTCAAAGCTGTTGTCATTCAGTATCTGCTCCAGCTTGTCTTCCAATATACCTTTGCCATCGTCTGTAATATCTATTCTGATTACATCATCAAGCCTTGAAGCTTTTATCCATATGTGTCCCTCTCCGGTTTTGTTCTGGAAACCGTGAATTATGCAGTTTTCAACTATAGGCTGGAGAATAAGCTTCAAAATCCTGAATTCATAAATACTTTTATCCATATCGGTTTCCAGAATGAACTTGTTATTGTACCTCACATTCTGAATATACACATAAGCCTCGACAAGTTCAAGCTCTTCCTTGAAGGTAATCTCTTCCTCACCCTTGTTGATGCTTATTTCAAGCAGCTTGCCGAGAGATGATATCATCCTTGACACATTGCTGGCACCACTCATCATTGCAGTCCACTTTATGGTGTTAAGAGTATTAAATAGAAAATGAGGATTTATCTGTGCTCTCAGAGCTTCATACCTCAGTTCATGCTCCCTCTTCTGCTCTTCTATTACTGTATCTACAAGCTCTTCCACCTGCTTGAACAAAAAATCAAAGCTTCTGACTATTCCGCTCACATCATCAGGATGGTCTTCGTTCTTCAATCCGACATGGTATTCGCCTATCCTCATCTTCCTTATATTGTTTATAAGTCTTTTCAAAGGGCTTATGAAATAAAGGATCATTCCTACGCTGATTATCAGGAACAGTATAAAAACAACCATGTTTATCAGATATGTTTTTATTTTAAGGGAGTTGATTTCCTTTGTGACATCGTTATATGGAATGACCGATACCAGGCTCCAGCCGAATCTTTCAATGGTATAATAGTTTATCATGAACTTTCTGTTATTGAAATCCGAAAAGAAATACCCTCTACCGCTTCCGGGAATTTTTGCGGAAACATCATCCAATTTCAGTTGTTTTTCCGCCTTGGCTGCATCTGAACTGAAAATTACCTGCTTATTTTCATTCAGCAGAGATATTATTCCGTTTGCGGTATCTCCCAGGATGGGTTTGAAGTTGTCTTCGCTGAAGCTTACCAGAATGATTCCGGAAATATTCTGCGAATAATTGATTTTGATAGCTCTGGCAACGGTAATAAAATTCGGACCCGCTCCTATGTCTCCGGAATTATAAGTGAAAGGAGCCATCCATAGAATGCTTTCCCTTCCTGACATTAATGCCCTGTACCATTCCTGGTCCTTATAAACCTTTGAGTATTCCAGCTTGAACTTGAATTCATCGTTGAAATTATCGAGTGAGCTGTACATGCCGCCGTCATTCCCGAAGATTATGACATTGGTGCTGTAATTGTAGAAAATACTGCTTTTTAAATTATTGATCTGCCTTTCGATATTTGACACCCTGAACACATCTTCACTGGACAGGGAATAAAAATCCTTGATTCCATTGGCTCTCAACGTAATACTCTCATCGGGAGAAACAAGATTTGACGTTATTATCTTGTCAGAGCCCATTATGCTGGAAATCTTCATTATGTCCAGACTGACATTCTCAACCTTGTTTCCGATTTGCTGCAGGTTATCAAGTATCAACCCGGAGGTTTTTTCCTGCAAAACGCTTTCGGTATGCCTGAAGCTGTATTGTATCGAAAGAACAACCGGTATGAACAGGAAGAAAAGTATAATCATGATAATCCTGGTTTGCAAGCTTTTGAAAAGGATTCTGTATATTCTTCTTATTAAACCCATGGCATCACCCGTGAAAGTCAATTTGCATCCTGCCGGCTGCTATATTAGCCTTTCTTTTCTCCCCCGACCCAGTACTACTTTGTTACATCATTATATCATGTTTTATAATACAAAACAGCATTAAAGTCCTTCCAAATGCTTCAACTGCCCATAATACATATTGCGGTAAATCCCTTCCGCACCAAGCAGCTTTTCATGGCTCCCCTTCTCAACTATTTCTCCGTTATCAATGACCATTATGATATCTGCATCCCGTATCGTACTGAGTCTGTGCGCTATTATGAAGCTTGTCCGGCTGTTCATCAGCTTGAGCATGGCTTCCTGTATATGCAGTTCGGTACGGGTATCCACGCTGCTGGTTGCCTCATCCAGAATCAATATTGCCGGATTTGAAAGTATAGCTCTTGCTATTGCCAGAAGCTGCCTCTGCCCCTGGCTCAAATTTCCCCCTCTTTCTGTGAGAACAGTATCGTAGCCCTTTGGAAGCCGTCTTATAAATACATCTGCATTTGCCATTGCAGCGGCAGCCTCGACTTCTTCATCCGACGCATCCAGCTTTCCGTACTTTATATTCTCCTTGATTGTCCCGGAAAAAAGGTATGTGTCCTGAAGCACTATGCCAAAGCAGCGCCTCAAGCTGTCCCGTGTGTACTCTCGGATATCCCTTCCGTCAATCAGGATCCTTCCTTCCGAGACATCGTAAAACCTCGCAACCAGATTTACTATTGTGGTCTTTCCCGCACCTGTAGGTCCGACAAGGGCGGTATTGCTCCCTTCTTCAGAATCAAAGCTCACATTCTTCAATATCGGCACACCCGTACGGTAACCAAAAGTAACATTTTCGAACATAACATGCCCTCGGGGATTTTCCAGCTCTTTTGCCCCTGCAACATCTTCCGGCTCCTCTTTTTCGTCGAGTATTTCAAACACCCTTTCGGCACCTGCAACAGCTGACTGAAGAGTATTGAAAATGTTGGCAAGCTCGTTCAGCGGCCTTGCAAACTGCCTGGAATAACTTAAGAAACTTGCGATTATCCCAACCGTTATAAGGTTGTTCACCGCAAGAGCACCACCAACACCGGCAACTGCAGCAAAGCCTATATTGTTTATGACATTCATCAAAGGCATTATGAACCCGGACCATACCTGTGCCTTCACACCGACCTCACTTAAACGGTCGTTTATGGTGTCGAACTGTTCAATTGCCTTAGCCTCATGATTGAATGCCTTTACAATGTGAATTCCGGAAATAGTCTCCTCTATATGTCCGTTTAGCGCTCCAAGTGTTGTCTGCTGCTCCTTGAACAGCACCCTTGTCCTTCCGGCAATTGTTCTTGTGAGCATGAAGACCATCGGAACGGTTATGATGCTGGCCATGGTAAGTAACGGGCTTAAAACCAGCATCATCACAAAGGACCCGGTTATCGTTACAGAGCTTGACATAAGCTGAATGGTAGCCTGGGATATAGTGTTGCTGATATTGTCTATGTCGTTGGACAACCTGCTCATAAGATCCCCATGGGTACGTGTGTCGAAAAATACCACAGGCAGCTTCTGCAGCTTTGTAAAAAGTGCAGCCCGCAGGCTCCGCACAATCCGCTGCGATACACCTGCCATAAGCCAGCCCTGGAGGAAGGTTATGGATGAATCTGCCACATACATCGTCAAAAGGGTGAAGACAATTACGCCAAGCGTACCTAGCCGGACAACACCAACACCTCCGGACATCGCATCTATTGAGCGACCTATGAGGTACGGTCCCATCAACCCTATCCCTGCACTTGTAAGTATAAAAAGGAAAATAATCAAAAACATCTTTCTTTCTTTTCCAAAATACCTCCACAGTCTCAACATGGTCCCCTTGAAATTATTAGCTTTTTCAACCGGCATCATCCCGCGGTTGCCGCCGAACCCTCTCGGGTGCCCCCCGGGAAAACCAGCAAATCCCGGGCCTTGATTCCCTCTGGTGCTGTTGGCGTTTGTCTGTTCCTGCGTACTGCTGCCTATATTATTCTGCGCCATGCTATATGCCCTCCTTGCCGATCTGCGAGCGGTAGATCTCACGGTAAACCTCACAGGTCTGCATCAGTTCCTCATGATTACCTGTACCAACCATTCTGCCGTTATCCAGCACCACTATCCTGTCCGCTCCTATGACCGAGGTTATCCTCTGTGCAATGACAAGGCAGGTAAGACCGCCGGAATACTCCTTCAGAGCTTCCCTTATCCGGGTCTCGGTAGCTACATCAACAGCACTTGTACAATCGTCCAGTATAAGTATTTCCGGTCTTCTGACCAGAGCACGCGCTATGGAAACACGCTGCTTCTGTCCCCCTGAAAGGTTTACACCCCCTCTTCCCAAAAGAGTATCATACCCCTCCGGAAGGTTTGAGATAAAAGCATGCGCTTGCGCAATACCGGCAGCCTTTTCGATGTCCTGTAAAGAAGCGTCTTCTCTGCCCCATTTGATATTATCCATTATTGTACCGGTGAAAAGTACTGTTTTCTGGGATACAACTGCGATTCTCTCCCTTAATTCCCTTGTATCCGCATCCCTCACATCAACACCATCCACCTTTATACAGCCGGAGGTCACATCATGGAAACGTGGTACCAGGTTGACAAGGCTGCTTTTCCCTGAACCGGTTGAGCCGATTATGCCTACCGTTTCCCCCGGCATGCAGGTGAAGGTTATATCCTTCAGTACCGGTTCCCCTGAAGCACCCTCATATGTGAAGTATACCTGTTCAAAATCTACTCTGCCTTTTTTAGCTGTGCTGACGTATGTAAAGGCGGAATTTTCCGGGCTTGATGCCTCATTTGCTTTATCTGCAGGTATCACAGGACGCTGCCTTACAGGCATGGTATTTTCCGCTGCGAACACCTCTCCTATACGTTCAGCCGAAGTCTTTGCCCTGACGAACATCGTAAACACGAAGGATATCATCATGAGAGAAAAAAGTATCTGTGTCATATAATTGATAAAGGCGATTACCTGACCTACATGCATGCTGCCGTTATTTACCCGCAGGCCTCCGAACCAGAGCACTGCTATAATACCCATATTGACTGTAAGAGTAATACCGGGTGAAAAGATGGCAACTACCCGCATCGCTGTAGTGGATGCCGCAGCCAGATCCTTGTTTGTCCTGTCAAAGCGCTCCGTTTCATAGCTGAAGCGGTTGAAGGCCTTCACCACCCTCACACCCGCCAGATACTCGCGCATTACACTATTTACACGGTCAAGCGCTTTCTGGACCTTCATAAATTTCGGATAACCGATTCGCACATTTGCCGATATCAGTATGGATATGACCGGAACAACAGCAACAAGCACCAATGCCATGGGAGGATTCAGAAGCACTGCCATTATTATGCTGCCTATAGCAGTAATCGGCGCTTTGACAAAAATCCTCATCAAACCGTGCACAAAAGTCTGCACCTGGGTTACATCATTAGTCAGCCTTGTTACAAGCGAAGCTGTCTCAAACCTGTTTATATTGTCGAAGGAAAAGGTCTGTATTTTTTTAAAAAGGTCTGACCTCATTTCCGCGCTGAATCTTTGTGAAACGTTGCTGGAAACAATGTTGCGGCTCACTGCAGCGACTGCCCCGAGCAATGTCACAAGCAGCATTACTCCTCCCATTGACAGTACAAAGCTCATATTTCTGCCTGCAACACCTACATCCACAATTCTGGACATGATGGTAGGCTGCATCAGGTCACATAAGGCTTCCAACATTAAACAGGACACTGCGAGGCAGAAACGTTTCCAGTATTTTCCCCAGTATTTCTTCATAAAGTGCATTTTGACTCCACCTCACAAGTTGCAGACCTAATAAGGGCAAAAAAATAAGGCCGGGGCATCAGCCCCGCACCGTTATTATACATTATTATTATTAAATATTCCATATATCAGGCTTTGAGTTACATACTTATTTAGTCAGCTTTTTAGCTATACCTGCAACATATTTTCCCTGGAATTTCGCTGCATCAAGTTCCACCTGGCTTGGCATGCGTTCTCCGTTCGATCCGGTAATCGTAGAAGCTCCATACGGGCTGCCGCCTTTCATCTCTTCAATTCCCGACTGGCCTGCATATGCATAGGGAAGTCCTGCTACAAGCATTCCATGATGCAGCAGTACGGTGTGGAAGCTGAGCAGGGTAGATTCCTGCCCCCCATGCTGGGTTGCAGTGCTGGTGAAGACACTTCCAACCTTCCCTACCATTGCACCGCTTGCCCAGAGTGAACCTGTAGCATCGAGGAACGCTTTCATCTGAGCAGCCATATTGCCAAATCTTGTCGGTGTTCCGAAAATCACTGCATCTGCTGAAGAGAACTCTTCCATTGTCACTTCAGGTACATTGCTGAATGCCTTTTGTGCCTCCAGAGCACCCATCGCAGTAAGCACGTTATCCGGAAGAGTTTCATGCACACGCCTTAATAAAACTTCTGCGCCCTCAACCTGTGCCACACCCTCAGCTGCTGCTTTTGCCATATTATAAACATGTCCGTATGTTGAATAGAATAATACTAAAACTTTCATTGTCAATGCCTCCTAAATTGTTTCTTGAATTATTTATACACATAATTGAGAATTCTCAAACAAATATATAAATAATATTATCCGGCATTGCAGAATTATAAAAGAGCACTTAACGTGCCCTTTTTTATGCTTGTTACGAAGGCCTCACATTTGTTGCCTGCAAACCGCGCTGGCCCTCTTCTATATCAAATTGAACCTTTTGTCCCTCCTGAAGTGATTTGTAACCTTCCGATTGAATTGCAGAAAAATGGACAAATACATCTTCTCCCCTATCCCTTTCTATAAATCCAAAGCCTTTCTCAGAATTAAACCATTTAACCGTGCCGTACATAAGTGCCGCACCTCCTTAAGATCCATGTGTCACATAAATTATCATGTCGTACAATATCTATTATTTTATTTATGTTGAAAAATATACCCGTGTCATTTCACGCAGCTTATTATTTTTTATTCCAAGAAGGAAGGCCATATTGCCTCCCAGTATCATCTGCTTTTCTGCAGGACTTACAGGTAGACCTTCAATCCTTTGAATGGAGTTTCTCAGATTGTCTTTGTCGAAACAAGATTATTGAATTTTACACAATTCGCTGGTATTATATATAAGTAAGATATTGTTATTATTGTCATAGTATTACATATTCAGCTTATTACTCATTTAATTATCTTGCCTCTTTATGGAAAATCTCGTTAAATACAGTGATTGAACTATCTTATGATGAACCGGGGCTCACTTTGTTATCTTTTGACGGGATAGAAAAAGCAGACTTAAAGGTAATTTTAATTACGGCTGGATTTACCAGTCCGGTTAAAATAAAAAATTATAAGTTAGGGGGAAACAAAAATGAAGAAGATGTTTTCCAAAGTCATGGCAGCTTCTTTAGTAATTTCTCTAGCCCTCACAGCTACAAGCTGTGCTTCAAACAAACCGGCTGCCACCGATACAAGCAAGCCGGCCGCCACCGCTGCTGACAAAGCAGCCGCTACTGCAGCCAGTAAAGAGACACCCAAGAAAATTGATTATCCTACAAAAGCCATCACGGTCCTGCACGGTTTCAGCCCTGGAGGTGGCAGCGACCAACTGCACCAATTGGTAAAGCCTTTTGCAGAGAAAATACTCAAACAGAATCTGACAGCAGTTTATAAAACCGGTGCCGACGGTGCAATAGCCTGGAAGGAAGTTGCCGGCATGACCGGGACAAAAGCGGATGGCTATACAATCACTACAGTACTTACACCCAAGACACAGCTTAACCATTTCATAAACAAAAGTGCAGGCTATAAAATGGAAGACTTTGTCGGAGTTGCAAACATGGTATTTGACCCAGGTATGCTGGTTGTCAAGCCGGATAGCCAATTCAATACGTTCAAGGATTTTGTAGAATACGCCAAAACAAATCCGGGTAAAATCAAGATGTCTCACTCCGGCGACGGCGGGGATGACTGGTTCAACGGTGTAATGATCGGCAAGCTTGCCAATGTCAAGTTCAACCTTGTCCCGTTTGCAGGGGACGGACCGGCCTGGCAGGCTGCAGCAGGTGGAAATGTTGACGCCTGTACAAACAATTTGAGTATAGTCGGTCCGCTTATCAAGGGCGGCAAGCTGAAAGCATTGGCAGTTTACACCGATCAGCGCATTCCTGACTTCCCCGATATCCCAACCTTGAAAGAACTGGGTGTCAATTTTGTTGAAGGTTCCTATCGTGGTTTTATTGTTCCAAAGGACACTCCTAAGGAAATCGTGGATATCCTTGCAAATACTTTCGAACAGATTTCCAAGGATCCCGAGTTTGTTAAGGCTGCTAAGGCAGCAAACCTTGAAATCAAGTTCCTGAAAGGCGATGAATTCAAGAAGTTCATTGAGAACGAAGACAAGCAATTAGGACAGACTGTAAAAGAAATGGGTCTTGAAGGAAGTATGTAGCCGCATTCATCAGGCAGCGGGTTCTGTCCGCTGCCTCTTCTGAATTGTATCAATTATAATTCCTGTCATAATAAAAAATACTGATTTCATATGTATAGGCGGGTGTAAAATGAAAGAGCGCGTGATTTCTCTTGTTATATTTGTCTTTTCACTAATCTACCTGGCAGGATCTATCAGCCTGCCTTTAGGCACTATTGTCAGGCCCGGCCCGGGCTTTGTACCTGCAGGGATTGCATTTGCAATACTGATAGTATCGGCATTCAATGCTTACAAAGCATTCCGTGCAAGTGCAGGGCGGCAGACGGATGGGGCATGGAAGAGGATTGAGCCTATTGCCCTGGCTGCCGGTATTTTGGTATACCCGATAATTCTAAAACCTTTTGCTTATATAATTTCAACCTTTCTTGTACTGGTTTTTTGCCTTCGGATACTGAAATACAAAACTGTTGTTTTTAGTATAGTTCTATCGCTTGTTACATCTGTTTTTTCTTTCTGGCTGTTCTCCAAGGTCCTGGGAGTTGTGCTCCCAACAGGCATACTCGAAGATATGGTGATGAAATTCTAGGAGGTGAAACAAATGGAAGTATTGCAACATTTGATGATGGGTTTTGCTACCGCCGCTACTCCAGTAAACCTCCTATATGCCCTTGCCGGAGCGTTTATCGGTACGATTGTCGGAGTATTGCCGGGAATCGGGCCGTTGGGATCGATGGCGATTCTATTGTCCTTTACTCTGAATATGGATGCAACCTCGGCTATGATTTTCTTCGCGGGAATCTATTACGGCGCCATGTACGGCGGTTCAACCACATCCATACTTTTAAACATACCTGGGGAAGCAGCTTCTGTTGTTACCTGCCTGGATGGTTATGAAATGGCGAAGAAAGGCAGAGCTGGTGCAGCTTTGACTATTGCCGCCCTGGGTTCATTTGTAGCCGGAACGTTGAGTATCATCGGGCTCATGTTTGCCGCTACAGCTTTGGCGGATACCGCATTGAAATTCGGACCGGCTGAGTTCTTTGCGATTGGACTGGTAGGTTTGTTGACACTGGTCCGTTTGAGCGGTGGATCTTTAAGGAAAAATATCATCATGGTTCTTCTAGGGTTGGCAGTAAGTACGATCGGTACGGACAAGTTGGCCGGTATTGAGCGTTTTACCTTCGATATAAGCGATTTGGGTCAGGGTGTGGAGTTTCTACCTGTTGCCATGGGGTTGTTCGGTATTGCCGAAGTAATGCTGGGAGCAGTTGAAAAAGAAGAATCGGGAGAAATGATCAAAGTCAGAATGAGAGATTTATTACCTACAAAAATCGAATTGAAGCGTTCAACTGCGCCAATATTCCGCGGATCTGTCCTTGGATTTTTCATCGGGCTTTTGCCGGGACCATCTCCTGTGATTTCAACATTTGTTTCCTATCTGACCGAGAAAAAACTGTCAAAAAATCCTGAAGAGTTTGGTAAGGGTGCAATTGAAGGAGTAGCAGGCCCGGAATCCGCAAATAATGCCTCCGTCGGCGGTGCTTATGTCCCACTGCTGGCGCTTGGAGTACCTTTTACTCCTGCGATGGCAGTGGTCGTCGGAGCTCTTATGCTGCATGGGATAACCCCCGGACCTACAATGATGTCGGAACGTCCGCAGCTTTTCTGGGGTGTTATAGCAAGCATGTACATAGGTAATATCATGCTGCTGATTCTCAACCTCCCGCTGGTACAGGTTTTCGCCAAAATAATGAATATACCCAAACAGCTGCTTCTGCCCCTTATAGTGCTGTTGTGTCTTGTAGGGGTGTACAGTGTCAACTCGAGCTTTGTCGACCTGTTTGTGTTGGCAGTCTTCGGTATCGTAGGTTATTTCTTAAGAGGTGAGGGATATGAACCGGCTCCCCTGGTACTGGCGCTTGTAATAGGGCCGATGATGGAAACATCCCTGCGCCAGTCTCTGATGATTTCTGAAGGAACTCTGTCCGGACTTGTATTCCGCCCTATTGCAGGGACAATGTACGCGCTTGCAGTTGCAGCATTTGTCTTACCGGCATTGTTTAAGTTAATCAAAAAGAATAAAAACATATCTTCTCAAGCTGAAAGTTAAAACCATTTGGCAGACAAGGGTTTTTATGAAAGAATTGTGATTATATAAGTATACTTTTCCGGCCCTTGTTCATTTATACCCTCCGCAGTTATATACCCCGTATGGGTTTATGGTAATTATATTCAAAATGCAAAATATGGATTTTGAATTAATTCTTGTTTTATTGCAAACAGAATTGTATAATAATTTTATACCCCATCAGGGTATATCAAAGAAACAATCGGGGATCAGGGTTATGAAGTGGTATAGCTTCAGCATTTCTATCTTTTTCAATATCAAGTATTGACATATACCCTATAGGGGTATATTATAATATCAGTATATAATAAAGTGATACTTTATAAGGAAAAGGAGAAAACAAAATGAGAAATCCCAATATCGTTAATGTAGGCTATAATAACTTTAAGCAGGAAGTAGAGAATTCACCGGTTCCTGTACTTGCTGATTTCTGGGCACCGTGGTGTAGCCCATGCCTCGCTGTAGCACCTATTCTTGAGCAGCTGGCTGCAAAATACGATGGAAAAATAAAAATCGGGAAGATAAATGTGGATGAAGAACAGGCATTAGCCTCCAAATTCAGGGTAATGAGCATACCTACACTTGTTCTGTTCAAGAATGGTCAGGTTATACGCCAGTTGATAGGTTTAAGGTCACTGCAGGAGCTTGAGGATATGATCAAAAAAGCAATATAAATGATAAAGCAGCTGTTCCTGATAATGACATATCCTGTCCCATGCTGCAGGCAAGTACCTCTTGCCTGCAGCATTTTTTTGAAGGGACACTTCTTATAGACTCTCCCAATTTTTTAGTGTCAACTCTGCTTTTTTACCATTCTATCGCTTTGAGCAAGGAAAAAAGCGACGAGCATTACAGCGGAAACAGTACTAAAAGCAGCATAATACCCAAGTTTGTCGATAAAGAAGCCTCCTGCCAGAGGAAGTAGTACATCAAGAATATTAAGAGTGCCTCTTATACCAAGGTAAACAGTACGTTTGTCCTCTGGCGCAATCTCCAGAAGATACGGCTCGAATCCGATATTTCTGCCGCTTGTAATTACTCCGACAAGTAAAAACACGAGAATGTACCATACCGCTCCTGCCGGCTGCAGTACAATAGCTATCAACGGTATTGAGGCACCTGTCAGTATACAGATTTTAAGCACGGTTGTACTGCCAAGCTTATTGGAAATTGCTGCCCACAGGAAATTTGACAGGATGCTTCCCAGTATCTGTGCCATTACATAAGCACCAAAAAAATTTTTGTAATCTTCAAAGGTATGTTTTACAAAAACTATATAAAACGGCAATATCATCAAGCTGAAGCTGGTTATGTTCTCTATCAGTATAAACCTGCGGAAGGCCACATCTTCTTTTAGAATTCTGATACTATCCGATATCATGCCTTCATTTTTTTCATTTATGTTATTAATATCCGAAGGAGGCTCCTTTATCATCCAAAAGCCAAAAGCACCGGCTAAAAGCCCCAAACACCCTATAGCCATGCTTAGCACATAATTTAAGGGGTATTCAAAACTTCCCGGAACAAATATCCTTACAATCAGAGCTCCTCCTATCAAAGATGCTATTCCTCCGAAAAACTGTCTGGCAGCAAAAAGACCCGGGCGTTTTTCAGAAGGTAAAAGCTTGCCGATAATGTCAGAGTAGGCGATTCCGGCAAATCCTCCGCTTAATGAAAATAACAGTACTAAAACTGTCTCTTATACACATCT
>CALMWN010000065.1 GCA_937873555.1 uncultured Clostridia bacterium | reverse complement strand
TACACTATCCTCTTCGTCGGCAGCGTCAGATGTGTATAAGAGACAGAAGTTATTCGGAAAGCTACACATTACTAGACATTGCATCGACCAATACACAAAGAGGTTGAGGATGCAATTAGTAAATCAGGATGAATTGAAAGATAAGAATAGTCAGATAACCAGAGATGAAGTTATAAAAAAAATAATGACTGAGGTACGACGAAGCTCCCTTATCAGAATGAGCCATGGACAAGAAGAGCGAATATTCAAGGGGAATAAATATATAGTACAATATGACAAAGTAAATAACCTATATAAAGTGGTTACTATGCTTATAACGGAAGTTACACAAAAAGAACTTTTTACCGAAAAATTCACTGACGATATTGATGAATCGTTATTCAGAACTCAAAAAACCAGGTGAAAATCTTAAATGACTTTTACTGAATAATTCAAATTTTGAACAACAAAAAAAGAGCTGTACAAGGAAACCCTTGCACAGCTCTTTTTTAGCTTACTTTACTTTTAATCAGTTCTTCATAATTAATCAAATCCGGATGAACACTTATATTGGATATTTCAAAAACAACTGCATGCGTATTTATATCCATCTCAAACATGATAATAGTGAGGAAATTCACTACCACAGTAGCTGCAGTCATATTGGTAACAAGAAACTGGGACATTGTCTTAAGATTGGTAATCGGTGCATTAGAGCAACTAACCCTGTTCTCTTGATCTTTCTGTTTTAGGATTTCAGGAAACAGATCAGTCAAACAAGGGAAAATCGTCATGCCTTTATTGCCCCTTATTCCCATTATTGCCTGGCCCGAGGTTTGTGAATTGCCAGAATCTATCCAAATAAATGGGGATTTGAATTTTTTGAAAACTTTATGAAAAATCTTCCTGGCTGCAATATTATCAACACATCCCACCAAAATAGGAACATATCCATTATATTTTGCAAGGTCAGAATATAAATCGTCCACATCCTCGATTCTCCGAGTACGGTAATGTATATCCATGTCGTAAGCAGCTGAATATCTTTCCGCCAATACTTCAGATTTGAAGCGGCCAACATCATCAGGGCAAAAAGGTTGACGAAGAATATTATTGGGTTCAACAACATCGTCATCACACAAAGTAATAATTACATCCTTGCTCTCAGTCTTTTTAAGGCTGTAAGCAAACCCGAAGAAATCCCTTGCCACCCTGGCTCCTGTACCACCCACTCCAACGATATATACATGGTACTTGTTAAAACGAATAGCTTTATCTATATTCATGAATAAACACACCCTCCTTATAATTATAGAGTCGGTGTTCAGCAAAGCTGAACCCGTTGATATTGCTTGATTTATAGTAACTGGAAACAAGTAACTTCACCTCCCAGCCTCCAAGACTGTTAAAATAGGGGTTTAGAAAGGGGATGAGGTCATTTGTTACCACCAAATCAAAGCCATTTGGCTTATAAATTAATTCTTTTTCAGCATATCCGTCAGAATGACAGGATAGCCAAGGTTATTTCAAAAATTGATCTTTCATGCGTCTACGACCTGTGTAAGCATTTTTACTCTCCTAATCCTTGGGGACGAGTTGCAGAGTACAGACCCCAAGACGCTTTAAGATCGCTGCTTGTAATGTATCTTATAGGCTTCACTTCTATTAATAAATGGGTAAAGGAACTTAAAGACACATCACGCTATGCGTATCTGTCCGGCTTTCACCCTGATAAGACACCTTCCAAAGCCTATTTCTCATGGTTTATATCAAACCTGTTTGGCAAGGATATGGATATCGATGATATCATGACTCAGGGGACTCTGCTTAAAAAGATATTTGAAACCGTGTTTGTCAATAAGTCCATAGAGTTAGGTATTATCGACCCCCACGACAAAGTGATCTTTGATGGTTGCAAAACTAAATCTTTCTGTAAGCAGAAATATCAACCGGAAAAGTATTGTAGGTGCTCCAGTAGTAGTATAAAACCTTTTAAGTGTTCCATGTGTACAGACCCGGAGGCTACCAAGGGTTACGATCACAACCTTGATGCGTACTTGATGGGCTATGGCATCCACTTTGCTGTTACTCCCTTGTCTAATAATCCATCCAAGTGCCTCCCGCTCACTTTCTTTGTCGCAGGGGCTGATGTCCATGATTCCAAAGTGGCTTCACATCTTTTAATGTATCTTTACCACGACATGAAAGTGGACTTCAACTACGTTATATTGGATTCTGGCTACGATGCTTTCTATATTTACTGGTGGATCTGCCTTCTGGGTGGTAAGCCCATTATTGCAATAAACCCTAGAAATTCTCAAACGCCTACACCAGAGAATGAATACGGGTTACCTGTTTGCCCTGCCGGACATGTTTACTATTACTGGGGAGTTGATAAGAAGAAACGTAGATATAAATGGCGATGCCCTTTGAAAGCATCCAAGAAGTTGGCTAAAAAGTTAAAATGCGATAAGCCTTGTTGTGATTCCAGCTATGGCAAGACAGTCTATACTCACATCGAAGATGATATCCGCTGGTTTACACAAATCCCTAGAGGCTCACAACTCTGGAAAGATATATACTCAAGAAGAGCTCGTATCGAATCCGTAATCGGTGATACGGTCCTCAATAACGGATTAAAGAACCCTTTATTCAGAGGTACTAAAAACTTCTTTGTGAGGACTGCCTTGGTTTGCATGATCCAACATGCAAAAGCCATAGCTGAAGCCCTTGAGTGTATAGATTACCAGAAAAATGCCGCTTAATCCATAGGAAATTTACTCCTTTATTTCTGTGCTTAGCGGAGTTCTGCCATTTTGTAGTGGTAAACTCTTCCTATCAACTGCACCTTTTTCAATTTTCAATGATCAGTCCCTCTTTTATTGCTCTACTGCTAGTTGTTGGTACTTTTTTGGTGTTCGTACCCAATTTGTTTCAATTTACTGAACACCTACAATTATAGAATATTAACCTTCCTTAAATATATCTTTCAGGTCAATGTAAGTGAAAACACCGCTGCAAGAAGCCCTAATACATATTTGAGGTTTTTCATCGAATATTCTTCCTATGACGCAGTACAAGCCAGTCACCTCATCATTCATATCGTCAGTAAGAGAAAACTTTCCACTGAACAAAGGATGGGAATGGATATTTAAAACCAAAAGCTTTGGCAATTGGCGATTCACATCCGGACGTAAATAATTCTCGGTACCATCCAAAGTAAAATTGACGGAACAATAAGTAGTTTCCTGGTTGACATCACTTAGTTCATAAGTGCCAGAGTTGCGGTCAAACAGAACCCTTAACATTGCTTCATCGTTATTGTCTGTTGCACGTTCCCTGAATATCTGCAATGCACTTACAAGAATTTGAAGAGGTATTTTAGGAAGAGAAAACATGAATTGATTTTTAATGTCTTCTTCTGCTGAAAACATGTTATTCTCCCCCATCAACCCGAAAAATAAACCTATCTCGGATTTCTCCACCCGGTACAAGTTACCGTCTGTAGAAGGTATGTATCCGACACTGAACCGGCTGTTTTTGAAAGACTCAACGGAGGAGTAAACATCCTTCTCCTCCGCGACAGTGCAGCCGAGCTTACCTACGGATATAGTACCGATAATAAAGTTACTTTTCGGGTCATATTCCATTCTGCTCTTTTCCTTTGTAAAGAACTTGTACTTGCTTTGCATGAATAGCCTTATAGTCTCCAAAGTAACCTTTATTACTCCGTCGTAAGGGTTAATTACAACATGATCCACACCCTTATCTTCGGGAGCTTTTTCCTCTGCTTCGCTATTTTTAGAAGTTTCTTGCCCCATCTCCTCGTCCTCATCTGTAGTTTCTTCGCCAAGCTCTTCTTCATTTTCGTCTGCTATCAAAGGAACGTTAGTATCTTCCTTTTTCTTAGCTTCCTCATTGTCCGAAGAGGCATTGTCACCCTTGAACCCGGTCAATTCCACAACTTGGTCCGAAGTGAGATAATCAGATGGATTGATGTCTGAAGGCAAAATCTTGAATACTGAAGACGTGCCAAATGTGAAGCAGCAGTCAACTCCCTGATCCGGGATCGGAACAACGACCTTTGAATAATCGTCCTTATAGTTCGATGCAGGCCTTGGGGCCGGCTTACTGCTTGACTTTCCGTTTTTCTTATTTGTGTCGCAGCAATCATCCTTCCCCTTTTTATTAGCCAGATTATGAACTTTGCCATTAACTAGGTTTTTGGGTTTATTAAGTTCCGGTTGGACAGTTACTTCAAACAGGTCAAAAAGCATTACTGATTCACTTTCATAATTCTTCATAGTCATAATAAAATCAACCTCCAAAATATAAAAATGTTCCGCATCATTCAGCTGCGGATGCGTTATGCACACGCTTTAGAAAGTCTTGTGCACGAGACTTACATAAACTTCTCAACAAATTTGCCGTAGGTCATGTTCGCTTCTGCCAGGCAATTTTCAATATCCAGTTCCCCCGATTCCAGTTTTTTAAAGAATTCCTCGTTATTGAGCTTAACATTTCCTGCAGCATTAACCGTATGATATAAAGAATGTGTGCTGTTAAGCCAGAAAGCATGAGGTACTACTTCCAACACCTCAAGGCTGTCTATTTCAGGTAGAGCTACATTGCCCCAGCATACGCCAAATGAAGTGTTAACGTGTGAGAAAGGATATACGTAAAGTTTTGTGGAATCTTTAACCTGGTTCTTGTTGTCAATGCCTTTAAAAGCAGCAATTTTAGTATCGACTATCTTCATTTCCGATACTTTGAACATGAATAAGAAGGCAGGATGCGGTATGTTTTTAAAAGTTATATGTTCGGATTTCATATCGAACGTACCCTTTTTGATAAACATACTTACCACTTGTATCGGCCCCGGCTCAACAACAGTCAGATTCAGTACGCTGTCCGGTATCCTCCCGAAATGGTATGTGGTTTTCTCGGTACACATTGCCGTAAGCCTTATAAGCCCGTTAGGGTCAACATCCTTGATAGTTCCGCTCATCAAGTTACGCACTTTCATGAATACGTCCGAGAATTCCACTACATATTTAGTTCCTGGAGTAACTATCAGTTTTGTTTCTGCCGCAATAGCGTTTTTTGCCATTCAACTCATCCTCCCTGTATTTCATATTGATTTTCTTCCCGTACCTTGCTGCTTTCTCCAAGCCATCAGAGTAATTAAGCAGCAGCCGCAATACATAAGCAAGTGAAGTAACCTCGAAATACTCGTAAAAACATATCTCGATATAATTACAGAGTCTTGACTTGCTGTACGGGCTTACTCCTTTTCTGTCATTGAAACTATAAATATTTATACCTCTTGATAAGTTAGAGAGATTACACAGATTTTCATATGAGTCTTTAAGCAGGCCTTGGAATTTTAGTTTTTCTTCCATCTTCCATTTTCTACTTAATTCCAGAATCCTTTTTACCTTGATTAAAGCCTTTGGTTTTAAGCGGTAAGTGACAAAGTCATTAAACCCGTCATCCATAACCTCAGTAGGCAAAATCATATTAAAAAGATCAGGAAGATAATTTAACTCAAACTCACACAAATAATCTATTTCTTCTCCAGAAATATTACCGTCAATGCTGTAAAACACCAATTCATCAAGCAAATTTACTCTATTTGGACATTTTACATTTAGCCGTTTATACAGATACAAAAGATCTGTATCCACATATGACAGGTACACGCCAATCCCCCCTTTTTAAAAGAAAAAAAGAGAGGCCTTTTTCCTCTCCATGCCGCCTAAATGCTTCATCATATAATTCAATCGCCGGGTGTTGTTATCAGCAATATTACCGTGCTTTTCAAGCAGTTTGATATCTTCGTAAGATATTCTGGAAAAATCAAGTTCCCCAACGGTCTCATGATTCAGAAACATTTCATGCAGTACCCTTATTCTTTTAATTTCGGGAGTCAATAAATCGTTTAAGTCCTGCTCCAGCAATTCCATAAAACGGTCGTAATTTAATATCCCACTCAAATAAAATCACCCTCTCGTCCCTTTAAAAGAATTTAACCCTGCTTTTATTAGCCGGCAGCTCGCCAATGATTTTAAGTATCGTATCCATATGCTCGAACTTTTCGATTATACTATTACCTACTGCCTCTGCCCTGTCTATTTCCTCAAAAGAGATACTGTCAATATCGATGTCTGTAACTAATTCAATATTACTCATGAGAACAAAAACATTGTACCCATGAATATCGGGAATCCCCGCTGTGATATCCTCCAGGGAGTCCATACCGTCAACAAGCTTCTTGATATTTACAACCGACATAATTAATCAAAGCCTCCTGTTTTTTAAATAATGCCCCCAGCACCTTGTATGCTTTCTTTACCATCCGGTAGAGGTTTAGAAAATCACTGAAAAGTAAAAAACCATCATAGTCCAGACAATGCCATTCGACGAATATTCGGTTCTTGAAAGAAGATTTTTTATCTACACCGTAACATGCGTAGGTGTAACTATCTTCACATCCCTCCAAATAATCCAGGCACTTCCACAACTTTATTTCATAGTTTTTTGCTATGATAAAAAGCCTTTTTTCTACGAGGTCCTTCCCGTACAGGTCTTCTATAACACCGATATAGTAGAGAACTGCGGTCAACTCCTTGCTCTTGATCTGAAAGCTCTCCACTCCCATATATCCAGTGAACCCGTTAATCTTGGACTCACTAAAGAAAAATCTTGACTGCGGGAAGAGCGCTTTCATACAGCCGCACGCCAAACTTAGACTGCACATCTCAGCATCTGAAAGTTTGCCTAATAAAGACTTGTAACACTCATGTTTAATGTAGAAGTTCAGTTTGCTTCTTGACTTGGGTGACTCAACTGACGTGATCTTGTACATCCGCAGAATATCTTTAAGCAATTCCCCGTTAGATTTGGCCATTATACCGCCACCTCCAGCAGATACTTCTGAAGCTTGTGTTCAAATTCCGGGATACCTTTTTCTACGAATTCCACAAAATCAAAAACGCACTCAATGAATTTTGTATCACCGCCATCTCCTGTGTGCAAGCCGTCATGAATATGCACCACAATTCCGTCAATGGTCGTATCCTCTTTCCTGTGATTATCGATGCATACTCCCTCTCCTGTTTCGCAGATTATATCAATGAACGCATAAGCCTCATCATAAAATCTGGTAAAGCTTTTCATCTGACTTTTACTAATCCTACCAGCCTCAACAAAGCTGTTAAAGGTATCATATGCCTTATCAAGCCTTATAAAGCTATTATGGATAATCACAAACATATCGACACCCTTCTCGCTAGAAAGCATGTTTTCTTCCTCTTCATCAAACTCAAAACTGCAGTCCACAAAGGCAGACATGATAGATGGCATGGTTTCTCCGATACGCTCATAATAATCCCCGTCCTCTTCAAATCGGACCGATACATTTTTAAATACCAGTTTTGCTTTGTCAGGACAAACCTTGTGAACCTTTTTGTACAGACGAATCATGTTCCAATCAGGCATGTATGACAGACCTCCCTTCATTGATACCAAATACTTCATTATATTTCTTTTCGATGTATGGAGTGTACTTCTGAATCTCCTTTATGAACATAAACATGTTCCCTAAGAAAACATATTCGTCATAAATGGGAATAAAAAAGTCACCGTGGAAATGAATGGATATCTTGTCATAAATCCCTTTATATGGACTTGTGTCCACACAGAAGCCTTCACCAAGATGGATGGTATCATACACCAAACCAAAGATGTCGCTTGATAAATCCAGCACTTCATAAAAAAAATCTAAAATCTTCTTTGAAAGAATCCCCTGTTTGACATTCTCCCATGTCTGATAATAGATCCGGTTAAACCTGCCCATGCTGGAATCTCTCATATACAGCTTAGTGGTACCCTTCTCACCGCTTAGCAAATTAACAACCCTGTAATCCACAGTCAAAGAGCATACCTCAAAGTTTTTCTTGAGAACCTTCACGATTCCGGAAAATAATCCGAATTCTATGTACTCGTAAATACTCTTCTCAAGCGGCAGTCCGTTAAAACATTCCTTGGCCATCAGCTCGCCCTGCTTTTCTTTAAACGCTTTGTACCGTTTAACAAGGCAGAAATCTAACTCCATAATAAATCAACCTCCTTTTTTAAAAATAAAAAATCCTTCCACGCTAAAAGCATGAAAGGATAGTATCCTATATTATATATAATGCCCATGAATGCCAGGGACTTTTTGAGTAAAAGAGTAAATCTCTTAGTAATAAAAAACAAATATACAATTTATTATACACTAATATATAACATTTACGCAACAAAAAAGCGGCCTGAATAGAGAGATTATCTCTACCCAGACCACTTTTTACAAAAAACTGCTACATTAATATGAGGGTGTCAGGAATATGAATCTTTTTATTAACCCATATTCCGTCTTCTGAGCTTCCCCAATACCAATCACCCATGTAATTTGGCATTATTGTTTCTAAAATAGCCTTGCTGAAGCCTGCGCTTGCAGCTGGAGGCACCATATTCCCAATATGCTCCCTGCGCTTCGTATCCGTTTTTGCCGTTAAAACCAAAGGGCTGCCGTCGGGAAACCTGGAAGGCAATCCCTGCAACATTGCTAGCTCAAAAGTTGTCAGGGGGCGATTCCAAGTCGCGCTTTCCGAAACAATGACATACACTCCCTTGTCTTTTGAATCTGGAATACGGGGGTCGCCAACGGCAGATGCACCGCTGTGTATGTCTCCACAGGTAACACACTTCCCCGGCATGTCCCATCTTTGCACCTCATAATTACCGGCTCCGGACCACTTCCTTATCCTAGTATCGGCAACACTCAAAGCCCCGTTTGATGGCCCCGCTCCTCCAGTAACAGTCGCAGACGGTTCATCCATCCGGATAACCCTATATAGGTTGGCAAATCTGGGAATCCTGTCGTCAGCAATAAACTGGGCCCCGCTTCCAATCCTGCTGCCGGTTACTGTGGTACATGGTTCGTTGGAGCGTATTACCCTGTACTTGTTGCCATATCCGCACACATTATCAATCCTGGGGTCGGCTACGGCGCTAGCACCGTTGCTTTGACCTATTCCGGAAGTAAACGATGTTACTGTATTCGAAGGCTCATCATACGGTATAATCTTGTATGAACCACTTCTAGGGCTGTGTCCCAGCGCATACTCACTGTCTTTTAATGCCCTCCAGTCTTCCCCGGGAGGAATCAATGCAAGCCTTACCCAAACATTCCATTGAAGCCTTGGGATTCTATGCATTTCTCCCGCACTTTCAACATCCCCAGGCATGGGTAGAGTATCCAGAAGTTCACCAATAGATTTAACCCTATGCCTTTGAGGTTTGTAGATGAAACTGGGTATACGTCTTGGGTCCCTGGCTATTAATAAAAACCTTTTACGTATTTGCGACAATCCACCAAGCTCCCCTGCATCGTGGGTATCCATGTTGATTTCATACCCGTATGATTTTAACATGTTTTTAATCTGGCTAAGTTTGGCAGCTCCTCTACTTGTAATTCTCGGCACGTTTTCCATAAGGATGAGCGCAATGGGATCATCCTTGAAAGCCTCCATTACAAGCCATATAGACCTGTCAACTAAGCCGTTTAGCGCCTGGTACTTTTCTGATGCAGCCTTCTCCTCTGACAGCAAACCGCTGAAACCTTTGCATGGAGGGCTTAAAAATATCCCGTCAGGATTACGTCCTTCGTTTAGCCTTAATACCAACTCACGAATATCCTGAGGTGTTACCTCTTTCCATCCTTCATCCGGTTCCTTGCCATGAAAGGCAATATACTGTTCCCTGCTAAAAAGGTCCATACATGCAGACGGCGCACCTGTGAGTTTTTCAAAGTCCTTGCACGCATCTGCATCTACATCGATTCCTACAACCGTCCTGAATCTGCCGGTTACTCCTTTGTACTCGTGCCTAGCGCTCTGCGCACCTAATGCGAGCCCTCCTAAGCCTGAAAATAAATATACAATTTCGAAAAATATCTCATTTGTCTCCTTGCAAATCCTCATAATAATTCATCCTCCCTATAATTTAGAAATAAGAAAGGGGCAACTCCTAATCGGAATTACCCCAATAAAAAGAAGGCTTCGCCTTCTCCTATCCTGTACTTATTAAAAACCTACGAAATTTCACGTATACTAGCCCATAATTCATACTCGCTAATGTAGATGTCATCATTTCAACTTATTATACAAATACTGTGCTTAAATCAATCGTCAGGCCTGGCAATGCAGATACTATGATTTTATCTTCGTCAGTATATGTTTCAGGCCTGCCATACCTTTTATTTTCCTGCAAGGTAAAAACGCTTACGAATTTACCATCAGGTTCAACAATCCAATATTCCCCCACTCCTGCTTTTTCATATTTGTTAAACTTTAATACCTTATCTATTCTTGTAGTGGAAGGGGAAGTAATTTCAATAATAAGAGTTGGAACACCGAAGAACCCAGTCTTCCTAAGTTTACTTTCGTCACAAATCACAACGATATCCGGTTGAGCTATGATATTTGAAATTTCCTCGTCACCTTCATTATAATCGGGAATACAAAGATCAAAAGGAGCAGCAAATACCCTGCAAGACTTCCCTTTTAAATAAGCATTGAATTGTGAAGTTAATTCAACTGATATTGCTTGATGCTGCCATGTTGGAGCTGCCTGCATGTATGGCACACCGTTGATAATTTCCCATCTCTCATCTTCTGGCCATGTTATATAATCAGAATAAGTATACTTCCTCTCCTTACTTGGTAATGGCATGTAAAATTCTCCTCTCATTACTAATCAATACTAATTATGAATTATAAACTTCTTCACCTTCTGTCCATATTTCATTCTCGCTAATGTCGATATCGTCATTCCAGATGATACCGTACCCTCCTGCGTCAACTTTGACAGTTTTAAACAAGGCCTTGTCTTTTAAAGACTCAAACCTTGTATCAGAAAGGAGTTTTCCAGCATCATACTGCTTGGTTACTAGATTGTCAAATTTTACAATCAGAGTGTAGTTGTCATTTGCCTTTACTTCTGCTACTTTATGATACATAAAACCACCTTGCTCTAACCCTTTAACACCTTAGAGTCTTACTATTGCAGACATAAACCATCACCCTTTTATTATAGCATTGGTACGAATAAATTCCAGATGCTTTTAATGTCCTCTTTAATTTAGCACTTCAAGTTTAGAAGCTCTCGTTTATTATCATCCTCCTTTTTTGGGTAATAAAAAACCCACTAACTTTAAAATTAATGGGTTAATATATTTTTAATTGTCATATGCCCATGAATACCAGGGACTTTTAAGGAATAAAGAGAAAATCTCTTATAGTAAAAAACATGTATATAAATTATTATACTTTCAAATGTCCAATATTACAATAAAAACATACATTAGGTTCTACACTAAAATTACTCCTGCTCGTTTGTAGCAGCTACAAGTCTATGTGCAGTCAGACTATCTTCTGCTATTCCGGGATTATCCTTTGCTACTACTAAAGAGAATCCAGTGCCTGCATTAACCCATTGACAAGAAATGATTTCAATATTTTTCTTGTCTGCACTGGGGTTTATAGTATATTGTTTTGCTAAGTCAAAAACCATATGCTCCTTAACTACCAGGTCATCACTGCATTTTAAAGAAAAATATAATCCGTCGGAAGGCGTCAGTCCTTTATACGCAAACAGATGCCAATGGTCTTGGCCTCTTTCAATTATTGTCCGTTTAATATTTACATACTGATACTCCCCGAATTTAGGATTAAGTCATAGCTGTGCTCTTTCCAGAAAAACCCTGATTCCTCGTTTCTTAAATGCCCTTTCTTGTCATCTATCACTTCCCTTGTTCCATCGGGCGCTATTATAAGAGTTTCTATTATTTCATAATCGTCATTTGACTGAAATCCAACTGTAATAGGTTCAAATTTTTCGCGCACTTTATAAACTCTGTAAGTAATAGTTTCTTCAAAATTTACTCTTTTCTCATCAATACAAGCGTAAACATTTATATGTAGATCACTTTTAAAATTTGTATTAAACAAATTAACGGACTCATTAATGTACAACTTAAAGTATTCATTAATATTTGAATATATCTTTACCTGGTCCGCAGACGGAGTTAAAATTGTTTTAAGTATTTCCTTCTTATCATCGCCGTCTAACCGTCTGAGAAAATCTTTGGAAATAACAATTTGAGTCAATATTTTTTTCATATATTCAATAAAGTCCTTCGATTCAATTGTATAATTAAAAATCGCCGCGATAATAATCGCAGTTCCTAAAGGACCAGATAGATTTTTAAGGATTTCAACAGCGTACTTTATCTTTTCGTATATTATTACCTTCTCAATGTCCATAACAACATACGAAACTAATAACAAAATTATACCCTGGAAGAACCTTTTAGAAAAAAATTTTACATGCTGTTCTTTTGATTCGCAAGAATCTTCCTTGTTTTTGTTTGCGCTCTGGCCGCCTTCCTCATTTCTGTCATCGGTGCTATTACTATCCGGCATGGCTTTATCTCCTCCTTTTAACTCATATAATGCCTGTTTCCTCGTAAAGCTATTGTATATAATTAAAATACAGGATGTCAACATACGGATTTTTTTCAAAAAAAATGAACGTATGGTCAATATGACCATACCCAAAGAGATAAAATCATGCAGGAAGATTGGAGCGAGAGTATCTATCAATAATACGATTCATGATATATCTTGCCTTTGTCCTTTAACATGTAACATATTCAAGGAGTCCATCTCTACTTAAAGGTGCATAGTCCTTGAAATTATGACACTCTGGAGTTTTAAAGATATACCCGTTAACGTATCTAGCAAAATGCCTAAGTATTCTGAAATGCCTCTCATCATGAGCCAGAGGGTAGTCTTTTTCCCATTTTTGAAGGTCTTTTTCTGAGTTAGCCTGGTAGATCATTATATATGGAGTCACACCGTACTCCCAAAGACGTCTAAACCTATAGTAGTCTTCCTCGAAAGTAGTATTGAATCCACATAATAAGTAACACTTCTGATACT
The DNA here is from genome assembly GCA_937873555.1 of uncultured Clostridia bacterium. Taxonomy (GTDB): domain Bacteria; phylum Bacillota; class Clostridia; order Acetivibrionales; family CALMWN01; genus CALMWN01. The sequence continues at coordinate 8,519 of CALMWN010000065.1, read as the reverse complement.
TGGGTTTTATAAACTTGGAAAGAGTTTTAATCCCAGTAATTATGGAATTTTCATGGTTAACATAATCCCAGGCATAATGGATATCTGTCAGACGTTTTATACCCTTTAGTAATTCCGCTTTTTCTTCATTTAACAACCTAATATCCAAGCCTTGGGTGAAGTTAACAATTAAATCCAACTCAAGAATTTCAGTTACCTTATCAACAAAAAGCGCGTCAGCAGTGAAGTTGTTGTCAAGCAATATAAGATATCGGGATTTGGGATTAACCAGGTCCGAAATCGAACAGACCTGTTTAAAATCCCCCTCGCGGACGGGTACAATGCAATGTTCACAATGGTTTACACAGCCCTTGCTTGTTCTGCCAATTCCTGCGCTAACAAGCATTTTAGCCTTTTTCATTATCCCTTCTCTAGTTGCGATCCTGGTATTAATTCTTGAATATATGAAGTCTTCATCATAAAGATCATAGTCCGGTTTAAGATTATCAATGTAATCAGGCAGCAAGCTGTTTTCCTCCCATCCAACTCCACCCACTATCACATCCGGCCGCAATGATAACAAGTAATACACCTTATCAAGGTTCTTCCTGAAAATAACTGAACAAAATACTCTGTCAGCTTTATAGAGCATGTCTTCAGGAACGTTAAGGAATAATGGTAGCTTCCCAGCCTTCTTCAAGCTGTAGTGGGGATTGAAATTAGCAAGAACAGTATTGACGCCTGCCATTTTGTTATATGTTGAGATTTTCCCCAACGCAATATTAGGTATGCGCGAATCTAAATCTATTAACAAATCAGTACTCAATTAAAACACCCTCCCTATATTAAGATAAAAAGAAAAAGGGCTGAGAATATTTCTCAACCCACTCTCAATCAAGTATGACTCAGAAAGGTACCGCATCATCCACATAAAGACTCATATCGCGTGTCACAAGCCGTAACGAACACTGCTCCAATAGAACACTGGAGTAAAGTTCATCAAGTACTTTCACGAAGTCAGGGATGACATAAACCGTTACAATCTGGTCTTTAACTTTGCAAATCGCATTTTTCATAAGCGAATTAAAAACGCAGTCATCACTTTTTAGCTTCTCAATCTGCGTATTTGTATTAACAGTTGCAACAAGATTGTTTTCAGTTGCCAGCTCTGCAGTTGAACCCTGTTCAGGTATCAGGCCTATGTCTGCCTCAGAACTCTCAAAACTAGCCTCCTTATGCGAACCACCACTAATCAGGGTATTGTATATTTTAATGGCAACAGACATAGGAACACCTTCATTACTAAGGTACCTGTTCATTTCACTCAGTATTCCGGTCCCGCTTTGAGATGGAGTGCCTGAGAGAATGGATTCTATCCCTCTGCATATTTGTTCCATCCGTCTATCTGCATCCGGGGTATCCTTTAAGAAGTCTAATAGACGTTCAGAGACAATTGTTTTAATATAGGCTGAGTCAATATCCAGGGCTTCCTCTTCTCTTTGTGCCTTTGTTGCAGGATACTCGATTAAAGAAGAATTATCCTCGTTAACGGACGATTGTACCTGTAAGTCATTATTCTCCCGGAATACATTTTCATGACTCTTCACTGGGGCATTGGTCCCGGTAAGCTGAGAAACTTCAAAACTTGATTCAGCACTTTTAGCCGTCCTTGCTTCAGTAGAGAAAAAGCCAATTATACTTGTCGGCTTTTCCAAAGCAACACTTTCTACCTTTATCTCATTTGTGACGACTATACCGCTGGTAATCATCTGCCCTACATTCATTTCGAGCTTTTCCACCCTGGCCGATAACGAAAGGATGTTGCTTTCATCATCATACACATTATTTATACAAAACATTGCAAGTTCTGTTTGGAGTGTAACCAAGGGGTTAAGGCTGGATCTAACCATACCACCTATTTTGTTCAATGCTTTAAGTGTCATTATGACATTCTCAATGTTGCTTTCATCGGAAAGACCTTTGATCACTTCCCTGTATTCCCTTGTGTTCTCAATTACATAGTCAGGAGATACAAGCAGAGTCATAATATCTCTTGAAACCTGCAGGACAGCGTTTATCAGTATTGTTATATCAGTACCTGCCTTGACGAAACTATCCAGTAGCGATAAGCTACCATTAATATCGTTTAGTAAAACAGTCTTTGCAAGAAGAATGATATTGTTGATATTTGTACAGCCTATCATTTTGGCAACGCATTCTTCTGTAATAATACCATCAACAGAATATAAAGCCTGGTCCAACATGCTTAAGGCATCCCTCAATGCACCGTCAGAATTGGAAGCGATAAGAGTAAGAGCATCTTCCTCATAGTCTCTTCCTTCTTCTTTAAGTATGAACACCATTCTTTCAACAATGTTTTGAATGCTTATCCTTTTGAATTCATACTTTTCGCAACGGCTCTTAATGGTTGCCGGCACCTTATTAAATTCAGTTGTACACAAAATGAAGATACAATACCTGGGAGGCTGTTCAAGGGTTTTTAAAAGTGCATTGAAAGCTCCCTTTGATAGCATATGTACTTCATCAATTATGTACACCTTATACCTAAGGTTTATTGGCTGATACTGCGAATTGTCAATTATCCTTCTGATATCATCTACCCCGTTATTTGAAGCAGCATCCAACTCCATTATATCAAGACTGTTGGACGTACACGCAGAGCAGCTGCCACAAGGACCGCCGTCTACAGGTGAAAGGCAATTTACTGCTTTGGAAAAAATGTACGATATGCTTGTTTTTCCGGTGCCCCTCGTGCCTACAAACAAATAAGCATTCTTGGGCTTGCCTTCCTTTATCTGCTTAACCAGCGGCCTGACAACTTCCTCCTGCCCCACGACATCTGACCAGGTACTAGGTCTGAAGCGGTTATATAAGCTCGCCAATAAAATCACCCTCCTTTATTGCAGTTTTTAATTTTTACTAAATTATTTAATAGAATGATAAACAGATCCTTTCGGTCCTTATTAAACACATTTACTTCATTTATTATACGAAGGCATTTCATAATGTAAACTGTATAAAAGGAACAAAGGTCAACCTTGCCGAGGACAAAATCGAGTCTACCACTTAAACATTGTCCGTACATTCGTGACAGTAGTTCAGCCAGAAGACCTTTTATAAAGAAAATAAGTCTGTTAATGTCGTCCTGGGCAAGCTGTTCAAAAATACTATTTTTATCTTTTTCTTTCATTAATCCTAAAGCTATAAGAAGCTTATCAATATTCCCGTCAGAAACTGCCGATATTATCGATTTGGCAGCTTTAACTAGCCCTTGGTTTACAGATACGATATACGTAGCTCCCGGACAGTTAAGACTTAACCTAAAGACAATTTCCCTGTCGTATTCAGTCATCAAAGATTCTATATTACCAATGACAAGATTCATGTCTTCATCGCTTAATGCATTGAACTTATGTATTGTGCCTCTACTTTTAATTGTCTCGAGCATTCCCAACGTGTCAGACCGAGAAGTCCTTATTTTACTTGTAACAACTACAGTCTTGACGTACTCCGGTGGAAATTCCAGGGTCAATAAAAGCTTATTTTGGGCCTCAACAGTCATGGTTTCCATATCGTCGATAAGTATGACTTTATAGGGACTAATTATAGGTCTAGTAAAAGTGAAACCTACCACAGAAGTAATGTCATCAACTTTTATACTAGAGGCACCATCTTTAGGGGATATAAACAATAAATCAGGATGATTATTACTTGACAGTAAATGGCAACTTCTGCAGCCGCAATTTTCCTTACCGCCTTCAAGACATAGATAGAATTTCGCCAGCTCTTTTGCCACATAATACTTCCCTACAGATTTTGGTCCAAAAAAGATATGGAGGGGAGCATTAACCGCGCCCCTTATATCTTTTAAAACAGCTCTATTACCATAGATAACCATCGGCAATACCCCCCTTTTAAGCTTTGTATAAATATTGCTCGTATATCCTATTGAACTTGGTCACGTTTCCCTGTTCCTGGTCCGTAATAATTGCTTCCGCAAAACCGTCACACTTAGAATTTAAAGCATCCATTCTGGATAAAATCAATGCCTCAGGGCACATTGGCTTGACCAATTGTTGTGAAGTAAGGATATCATCTGCAGCGCTGTGCGACGTTGCAATAAGATGCAATATTTTAATCTCATCAGACTTTGGAAATTCCATAGTCTCACGAAGCTTGCATATTGCATTGTACACCATGCACAACGACATATTCAGGTGTCCTATTAAATACCCTTCATCTGTGATCTGATTATAGGGAAGCGGAGAATATTCCTTATATTTCCCTATGTCGTGTAAATCCGCACCCACCAGTAAAGCTTCAATATCAAAATTAGCGGGTGTTTGACTCAGATTTTTAGCTTCATTCCGGCAGCTCACATGAACACCACTAACATGTTCAACATAACCACCAATTTTTGAATGATGGATTGCCTTCCCCCCCTGCAGAATCATAAGTTTTTTAGCCGCACTGTCATTTTTATAAAAGTGGTCCACTAAGGCCTTCATATGAGGTTTTTTAATATCCTCGCCGTACATACCTACAAAATCGTCATACGCCTTTTTAGGATCATCTACATGAGGGCAATAATCCAAGCTTTGGTACTTTTCGAGTCTCTCCATGTTTGATACGGACAAGCAATAGGAGCCATGGTATCTGGTAACTTTTGCCGTCACAATACAAACACTATTCTGGCATGAAAGGTATACATCCTTTATATTGTTATCCCAGATGTTACCCTTTATTGTACCTGTCTTATCAACCAGAACCAATTCATACCGTGCTGTATCGTTGCTTTCATCAGATATACTGCGTATAAAGAAACTGTCCTTGACCTCCTGATTAATTAGCTCCGGCTTTTTCAATTCACTAATAAAAGCATTCTTTTTGTGTTGCATAATAAAATCTCCCTCCTTAAATTTGATTAATAAATATCCACCCGCTTAGCGGGTGGTTTTTATTTGACCCTATAAGGGTCTATTACCAGCAGCACCTCAAAGTGCTTCATTGGTTCCGCCAACCGCAATTGTCGCTCTAGCGACCCTTAAAAGGGTCCTCGTGTTCTTTTACACTTGTTTTATCATTCATTAAATCGTCATTTTCCTGGTCCCTTATATACTTCTGTATTGTTGCCTTATTTAATCCTACCGTACTTACATAATATCCTTTAGCCCAAAAATGACGATTTCCGTACTTATACTTTAAATTTGCATGCTTATCGAATACCATCAAGCTGCTTTTCCCTTTGAGATATCCCATAAAGCTTGATACTGCTATTTTAGGCGGTATCTTTACACACATATGTATGTGGTCACTGCATGCCTTCGCTTCTACTATTTCCACATCCTTATATGCGCATAACTGTCGTATTATTTGACCTATATCTTGCCGCAATTTACCATATATTTCTTTCCTTCTGTATTTTGGTATAAATACTATATGGTATATACAGTTCCATCGGGTATGTGATAAACTATTCTCGTCCATTTCGGATGCCCTCCTTTTGATTTTTTGAGCGGTCGGCGAAACCTGCTCTATTGTATCAAAAGGAGGTTTTTTATACCATCCTCATCGGCATAGCCTTTTCTTTTCACACGCGCATAGAGCGTGGTTGTCTCAAAACCATAATAAAAATGCAGGAATAAGCATATTCCTGCATTAAAAAACCCATTAATCTTGTTAATGGGTGATTTCCTGTTATTAGATTCTCCTGCCCTTGAATACTAGGGACTTATAAAATTACAAACTTACAAGTTTGATTAGTAAAAAACAATTTAACACTTTAATTCTATACAAAACTTAACAATATTTCAATATATAATTAAAATAATATTCTCCTTAAGTCAAAACTATTTTAATGGTTCAATGCAACACTTCTTTGTGGCTATATCAATATACGGGATAGTAGTTGGAATTATGTTATTACTATTATCAGTATATACTACACTAATAAAACGCGGGTATACACCCGTGACCTCGCACTCTCTTATTTCATCCTTGGGCTGGTATTTTAAATAACTTAAGTCACGGAAACCACCTTTATTAGTTTTTGCCACATTTCTATTTTTCTTTGCAGGTCCTGGAACAGATTTTCTTGTTTTAACAAGAATTTTTTCTCCCTTATCTGGAATATTAATTTCCAGCTTTCTATCTCTGAAGTTTATGCATATGACATTATCCGTCATAACATACCCCCTTTTATAAAAAAGTAACATTAGCCCCTAATCTCTACCATGGAAATCATTTTTAAGTTATTATAGCATTTGGTAATTTATCTTGCAATATGTTTCTTTCAATTTATAGGAGTTTATAGAAGTTTATAGGAAAACCATATATATATAATATACAAATATGTAGAAAATTATTGTATTTTAATAAAATATTCCTTATAATATGAAATACCTATATAGAACAGCAATCTTTTTATATCTGGGGGTAAATATGACAAAATTAAAGAATAGAAAATCCGTATGCACTACGATTGATAAAAACATTTATATAGAATTTAAAAAATTGAGTACCCAAACGAAAATTCCCATGACTAAGCTGCACGATGAGGCACTAAATGACTTGGCAACGAAGTACTCCCAAAAAGTATCAAAAATTCAAATAAGCCAATAACTTATATTTAATAATTGCATAATTAAAATAGTATAAAAATATCATTACAAGCATTCCGTAACCTTATTACTTATCTCTCCCATATCACTGAAGTTATTTTACAGTCTGGATTATCTTTCATAAAAGCTTCTTTTGCCCTGCCCTTTGTTGACGCATATACAATTTTATACAGCTTAGACGGGTTACCAAGATGCCAGTGCCATACCCTATATTTGTTCCGCTTCTCAAATCTACTTTTAGACCTACTATACACACCGCTCATAAGCGAATATGTCGCTTTTAAAGTAGATATTGGCATGTTTAATATGGCTGCTTGTTCGAGTAAAGGTAAAAATTGAATTTCCGGATGTTTACTGAGATGCTTAATAAGCTTTATGTACTTATTTATTGGACCATCCTCTCGCAGATCTTTTTTTATAACTCTATATTTTGCCGGACCTACTTCCTCAACGCAGTTGTCAATCTCTCTTAATTTCTTCATCATTCTTGATGCTTGCGCCTGGCACATCTTAAACTCGGCAGCTATTTTACTTTGCGATATTAAACTGATTCCCTCAATGTTTTGATATTTAATAAGAATATCTATGATTTGCTGGTATTCATTTTTAATAAGCTCTAGCGAAGATACTTTAACCACAAAATTTCCCCCCATGTTCTTTGAGTTATTTTCTTCCTTTTAAATATTATTAATAATCCTCCGCTCTTAAGGTTATAAATTCTTTGAGTTTGAACAGATCTTTTATATACCCCTCGGCAGCAGTAGGCCCGGCTTTACTCCAGCAAATACATGAACAAAACGGTTTATTTTCGTCATTTCTATAAAAATATATCCTATATTTCTTATCCTCCATATTTTCCCTCCCTAATACTTCCTAGACGCTGACTCTCAATCTTCGCCAAAACACTCTTTACTAATTTGTCATCCAAAATATTCATGTCAACATTATTAAGTTTTTTCGTGCCAAAATACAGGGTCCCTGCAGCAACATTGTACACAGCTCCTGCAATATCTTCAGTTGGGTAATACCCTAAGTTATACCGCCTTTTCTCCTTACATATATAAGCATAATACGAATTACAAGACAATTTCTTGTAATGATAAACACCTACGAATTTTGAGGTAGCGGTCGGAATTTTTTTGACTCCCTGAGCAGAAAGCATTTTTTGTTGAGCTGTCGGCGTCGTTATTTGTTTGAATAATTCCTTAGCAATTTCTCTATGCTCTTTGGGTGTAAGCAAAATATCATTTAACTGAGCGCAGTCACCTTTGAAAAACCTGGCCAATAAATTGTACTTGATAGAAGCTATACGTTCAGTAGAGCTGTGAACTTTGAGTACACTATCATTACCGAAGCGCATATGGGTAAACCAGGGCTTTGAGCCATCGCCAAGCTTATATACTCCTATGTATCGGGACTTGAATAATTTATCGTTATCCATAAGTATAAAGAACTACTCCCTTCTCTATAAAATATAAAAACTATCTTTCACTCACCTTTACTTAATTTTTTAATAGAAATATCCGCTACGGAGACTATATGTATAGATATTTTTTATCGTCAGCTTTTACCATTTGCTGCCTGAATCCTTCTATAGATAAATACTAAAGAATAGGTATCATCGTGCCACCTGGCTGCAGCACTATTGAGCTACTTTCCATGGATAAACCCTGGCTTTTAATCGGACTTCAGTTATCCTTGTTTTTTTACTACATTTCCTGATAATCTATTCTGCATAATCATATCTAATAATGAATTTAACCGATAAGCACCCACTCAAGTAATCTCCTACAAAATATACTTGCCTTTCTCCATCCTTAGATGGTAATTTTTAAATGCTTTCTTTAGCATTTCTGCTGTCTCTTATACACATCTGACGCTGCCGACGAAGAGGATAGT
>CALMWN010000064.1 GCA_937873555.1 uncultured Clostridia bacterium | reverse complement strand
CTGTATCGAATGCCAGAGGCCCTACCCCGGCATCAGCCCTTGCCTTGTTTACAAGGTTCAGCATCTGCTGCTCCTCTGATGATACTCCTGCCGGAGGAGTTGCCGACGGTGGTATTGCCCCGGGCGGTGTTGCCGCAGGTGGTTTTACCGTAGGTGGTTTTACCGTAGGTTGCGGTACTGGCGGAGGTGCCTTTGTAGGAGCCGGTACTGGAGCCGGTGCCGGCAGGGAAGATTTTAAATATTGTGATGCAGCCACTCCTACACAGCCCTTTGACGGTTCATAAACAGCATACCAGTCGCCGATAATACCGAATACTTTAACTACCTGGCCTTTCTTAAGTACACATACAATCGGAAAATTTACGGATGTCCCCTGCCTTACATTAAGATAATCGGCTGTAACCGTTGCATTCACAAAATTAACCCTTTGAAATGCCGGTGCAGCTTCCACACTCTTGATATCAAGACCGGTAAATCCGAATACCGTTGTAATAACAAGTGATAGTACAACAAGCAAGACTATCCTTCTCTTCATAACATCCCTCCACTACTTTGATTTGAAATAAGGTATGATGTTAATATTATTAACAAAAATGCTTGAATTATTTACCTATTTGAGAAAATAATATATTTTTTTAAAACATCAAAAAAACAGCGGGGATACTTATCCCCGCCTGCATTGCTGATTTATTGTCTAAGTATGATTGAACTGATAACAGACCTGTCACCTGTAATGTCTGGAAATTCCTAATACGCTTTGCCCCAGTATACCATGTGTTTTGCGGGCTTTCCGCAGCAGACGCATTTATCCGAGAGCTGTTCCTGTTCAAAGGGCAGGCACCTTGCCGTAGCAGACGTTTTTTCCTTGATTGCATCCTCACATGCCCTGTCACCGCACCACATGGCCTTTATAAAGCCTGGGGTTTCCGCAGCCGTCTTTTCAAATTCTTCAAAGCTCTTTGCTATATAAGTCTTTTTGTTCCTGAGCAGCCTTGCTTGCTCAAGAAGCCCCGACTGCACATCCGAAAGCAGTTGTGTGACTTTGCTCTCCAGTTCATCCAGTGATATGAATATTTTTTCCCTTGTATCCCTTCTCACCAGTACAGCCTGGTTTTTCTCGATATCCTTGGGACCTATTTCAAGCCTGACGGGAACACCCTTCATCTCATACTCGCTGAATTTCCATCCGGGCATTTTGTCGCTGTCATCCATTATAACCCGTGCAACCTTGGAAAGTCTTTGCTTTATTTCATTGGCCTTTTCCAATACACCTTCCTTATGAGCGGAAACCGGTATTATGACCAGTTGGGTGGGCGCTATTGCCGGAGGCAGGACAAGGCCGCTGTCATCTCCATGCACCATTATAACTGCTCCGATTAGCCTGGTGGTCATGCCCCATGACGTTTGATGCACATACTGAAGCTGATTGTTTTTGTCTGTATATTGAATATTGAAGGCCTTCGCAAAACCATCCCCGAAATTGTGGCTTGTGCCTGACTGCAGTGCCTTCCCGTCATGCATAAGGCTTTCAATAGTGTAGGTTGCCTTAGCCCCTGCAAATTTCTCCTTATCGGTCTTCTGCCCTTTGACAACCGGGATTGCCAGCACCTGCTCGCAGAAGTCCGCGTATACGTTGAGCATCCTTATGGTTTCTTCCTGTGCTTCCTCAGCTGACGCATGTGCCGTATGCCCTTCCTGCCACAGGAATTCAAGCGTCCTTAGGAACGGGCGGGTGGTTTTCTCCCAGCGGACAACAGAGCACCACTGGTTGTAAAGCTTCGGCAGATCCCTGTACGAATGTATGATGTTGGCATAATGATCACAGAACAGCGTTTCAGAAGTTGGTCTCACACAAAGCCTTTCGGTCAGCTTTTCACTCCCTCCGTACGTAACCCAGGCAACTTCCGGTGCAAAGCCCTCTACATGTTCCTTTTCCTTTTGAAGCAGGCTTTCAGGAATGAACATCGGCATATATACATTCTCGTGTCCTGTTTCCTTGAACCTGGTATCCAGGTATTTCTGGATGTGTTCCCAGATCGCATAACCGTAAGGGCGGATTATCATACAGCCCCTTACGCTTGAATACTCCACAAGGTCGGCCTTTTTGACAACATCGGTATACCATTGTGCAAAATCCTCATCCATCGAGGTAATAGCTTCAACAAGTTTCTTATCGTTTGCCATAAAAATCACTCCTTCTTGATTCAAAACAAAATCCGTCCCCTTGATAAAATATAAAGGGACGGATCAAATTCCGCGTTACCACCCAATTTGGTGAAAACCCAACTCTTACAGCCTTTAACGCGGCTAAACGGCTGCCTCGTCGGCAGCATCTCAGGGATGGGAAGAAAAGTGCACATTTAGGAGCTTTCACCGGCAGGCTCCATTCTCTGAAAACTTGACTTTACGCAGTCCCTTCATTGAATTGACGATTATCTTATACACTAATATAATATACCTTTCCCACCGTGTCAATATACTTGCTAAATGCAAAAGTGTAATA
>CALMWN010000063.1 GCA_937873555.1 uncultured Clostridia bacterium | reverse complement strand
CTTGTGAAGTAGGCAGCCGTCCCAAAGTGATTTGAGTGGCTTACGGTAACAAATGCCGAACCGCTTTCGCCGGCTTTTTTGATAGCCAGCTCCATCGCTTTGACACCGGCGACCATGCCCATACTGTTGCATGCATTGATTGCAAGGCTGCCGGGGTATTCCCTCTCCACCTCGATCCGGCATACCCTGGAAACCACTTTTTCTTCGATTCGTCTCATATATATCGGCATTCTGCTGACTCCATGCGATTCCACACCATTAAGGTCGGCATCAACAAGGCTGTCCGCCACTATGAACGCTTCATCCGCAGGCACACCCTGGACTTCAAACAGCTTTTTGCAGTATTCACGCAAAGGCTCCCACAAAACCAGCTTTCCGGTGTCACTCAATGATCTCACATCCTTTTTCCTTCAGGGTCTTGTCTATCCAGCTTCTATCAAAAGTGCCGTTCTTTATCTGCTCAAATATCCTTACTTCATTCTGATTGAACGCAACTGCCTTCTTCAATAACTCTTCGGCATCTTCAGGCCTTATTACCACAACGCCGTCGGAATCGCCTACGATTATATCTCCAGGCCTTATTACCTGCCCGCCGCAGGATACCGGGACATTTATTTCACCTGGGCCATTCTTGTAAGGTCCATTCGGATTTACACCTCTTGCGTATACAGGAAAATTTTTTTCCTTCAATGACGCAGCATCCCTTATCAACCCATCTATAAGGAAACCCCCTATACCTCTGCTCATTGCATATGTAAACATTATTTCACCACAAAGCGAGTGGCACATGTCGCCTTCTCCGCATACAACGATAATATCTCCGGGTTGGGCCATATCCAGGGCTTTATGGAACATCAGGTTGTCACCCAGCGGAGCATGCACCGTAAAAGCCGGGCCCAGCAATTTTACATCATTATACGGCTTAATATAAGTATCGACGCAGGATATCCTTCCCATATTGTCAGCTATGTTTGCAACCGGAATATTCCTAAAGCCTTCTACCAATTCGCGACTGGGCCTGTTGATTTTCGTATAGATTCTGAAACCTACATTTGCCATAAATACACTCTCCTTATTTTTGTTTTAATATTTATTTGAGATAATGCCTTCAAGTCTCAGATTCAATTATATATAACCCTTACACAATGTGGAATTCTTAATATTTATTCTGGATTCACATTTTTTGAACAAAAGAGGATTACGCCGATGCGAATTAAAACTGTCCTTTACTCTGGAACAATATTTATTTGTTATGTAATCTTCACTTTTATTTCTCATTTTTACTTTAGACCATAAAATATGGAAATATCCCTGGATTAGTGATAATATGAACTGGGAAAACAAATTAATAGTTTTTCCATTGATGCATAAATACAAGGTAATTTGTTATACCAATATCGCAGGATTATGAAAAGGAGTCTGCCATGCTTAGGATAAAATATGAACAGATGTATTCGGAATTCTTCAGAGTGCTTTTAAAGGTTGGTTTTTCCCAGGAAAGAGCAGAATTATGTGCCCGATTGTTTGCCGAAACAAGCCGCGATGGTGTTTATACACATGGACTCAATAGATTTCCCAGATTTATTGAAAACATCAGAAACGGAAATGTCGAAATACATGCAATCCCTGAAAAAATCAGCAGCTTTGGTGCTATTGAGAGGTGGGACGGAAATTCCGGCCCCGGAAATTTGAATGCATACTCCTGTATGAACCGCGCCATAGAGCTGGCACATGAAAACGGTATGGGCTGTGTCTCCATCAGAAACACCAACCACTGGATGCGAGCCGGGACTTATGGGTGGCAGGCAGCAGAAGAGGGATGCATAGGTATCTGCTGGACCAACACCATGCCGAATATGCCTCCCTGGGGTACGAAGGAGAGCAAACTTGGCAACAACCCGATTGTTTTTGCAGTACCCCGGAAGGAAGGCCATATTGTGCTTGATATGGCAATGACCATGTTCTCCTATGGCAAAATAGAATCCTATTCCATGCATTCCAAGCCTTTACCCGTCGATGGGGGCTTTGATATAGACGGAAACCTCACCCGTGACCCCAAAGCCATTCTTGAGTCTGGGAGGTCTCTTCCCATTGGCTTTTGGAAAGGTTCAGGCTTTTCGCTGATGCTGGATTTGATTGCCACCATCCTTTCGGGAGGCAATTCCACATACCTCATAGGAAAGAATGGAGGAGAACGGAACATATCCCAGACGTTCATAGCTATAGACCTTGCCAAATTACCGGAGCAAAATTCAATATACCGCTCCGTCAATGAAACAATAGAAGACTTGCACAGTGCAGAGCCTGTTGAGGAAGACGGTAAAATATACTATCCAGGGGAAAGAACCCTGCTTACCAGAAAAGAAAACCTGGAAAAGGGTATTCCTGTTGAACAGTACTTTTGGGAGCAGGTACTCAAGCTGTAAGCCTTAACAGGTTTATACCATGGAAGCAGCCGTACGGACAGATATGGGGAACTTTTTAATGGTTATCAACAAACCAATCTATAAGCTGCCTTGAAATACTTATTATAGTGGGTATCTCAGGCATGTTGTCCTTGCCGTACCACCCGGCATCCACTATTTCGAAGCCGTCTACATTTATTTCACCGCTCTTGTATTCTGCGGTGAACCCAAGCATCAAAGAGTTTGGAAACGGCCACGGCTGGCTGCCGAAATATTTAATGTTCTTCACCTCTATACCCGTTTCCTCCATCACCTCACGCCTGACACAGTCCTCAAGTGTCTCTCCCGGTTCTACAAAGCCTGCTATTATGCTGTATCTGTTTTTTGGAGAGTTTTTATTGTGTGCCAGCAGCAGCTTACCACCC
>CALMWN010000062.1 GCA_937873555.1 uncultured Clostridia bacterium | reverse complement strand
CCTTTATAATCGGTAATAAATTAATTATGCAGGGGAGTTTTTCTATGGATTAATAAATTGAAAGAATGTCTGTCGAGATGCAGCTTAGGGTGTTGAGTGAAGCTTCTGTTACAGAGTATGTAAAGTGTGTGCGGAATCTTCAGAAGTTCTGCGGGAAACCGGTAACAGAGGTAACGGAAAACGAGATCAAGGCTTTTTTACACCATCTGATTGCAAAAAAGAAACTTGCTGTCAGCACCGTTAACATGCATAATACTGCATTAAAATTTCTCTATCAGAAAACACTCAAAAGGGTGTGGGACTCAGAAAACCTACCAAGACTTAAAAAACCCAAGAAGCTGCCTGATATTCTTACGAAAGAAGAAGTGCAATCGCTGTTTGATGTAACCGATAACCTGAAACACAGATGTGTTCTGATGACTGTATACGGGTCTGGTTTGCGGCTTAGTGAGATTGTAGGTCTCAAAGTAAGTGATATTGACAGCAGGAATATGCGTATATTTATACGCCAGGGAAAAGGAAAAAAAGACAGGTACGCTATTTTATCACAAAAGAGCCTTGAGATATTGCGTGAGTATTGGAAAGTCTACAAACCTAAGGACTGGCTTTTCGAGGGTAGGGAGCAAGGAACTCCTCTTACAAGGAGAAGCACCCAGGACTTGTTCTACAATGCTGTAAAGAAAGCCGGAATCAAAAAGGACGTCTCTCTGCACTCATTGAGGCATGCATTTGCGACTCATATGCTGGAGGCTAATGTCAACCTGTTTCACATCAAACAGCTGCTGGGGCATGCCGACATATCTACAACTACCATATATCTACACGTAGTAAATATGAATAGTCTTAACGTAAAGAGTCCTCTTGATACACTGGGAGGAGAAAATGGTTGAGATACAAGACATATTCAGGCAGCATGGGTATAGTTATCGCAGGACAAATAAGCTGCCGCTTACCTATCATAAGGTTATGAACAGTATTGAAAAATGCCGTACCTCTGCACTTGGCGGTCATGTGGATGAATGTAATGAGTGCGGGTATACCAGGATTTCCTATAACTCTTGTCGTAACAGGCATTGTCCTAAGTGCCAGACACTTGCAAAAGAACGTTGGATCGAGGCTCGAAAGGAAGACTTACTCCCGGTGCAGTATTTTCATGTTGTATTTACCATACCTGATACTATTAACCCAATTGCATTCCAAAATCAAAAAATAGTCTATAATATATTGTTCCAGGCAGTGTCAGAGACCTTGTTTGAATTAGCAAGTGATAAAAAGTATCTTGGTGCAAGGCTTGGCTTTACCTCGGTTCTGCACACCTGGGGACAAAACCTCATGCACCACCCCCATATTCACTGCATTGTGCCCGGTGGAGGTCTATCTGCCTTAAATGAATGGATAAGCTCCAGAAAAAAGTTTTTCATCCCTGTTAAGGTTTTATCCCGGATGTTCAGAGGTAAGTTCTTATACTATCTGAAACAGGCGTACTACGATAAAAGGCTTGAATTCCACGGCTCAATAAAATATATGACAAAGGCTTCTGTGTTCGAGAATTTACTGAGTAAATGGTATGAAACCGAATGGGTTGTCTACTGTAAAAAGCCTTTTAGAAATGCTGAATGTGTAGTTGAATATCTTGGACGGTACACTCACAGGGTTGCAATCTCCAACAACAGAATCGTTAAGCTTGAAAATGGTCAGGTTACCTTTAAGTGGCGGGATTACAGGGACAAGAAAAAGGAAAAGTTGATGACTGTCAATGCAGAAGAGTTCATCCGCAGGTTTCTTATACATATTCTACCGGACAGGTTCGTTAAAATCAGACACTATGGTATCCTTGGAAGCCGAAACAAAAACACAAAACTGAGATTATGCAAAAAATTGACTGGTGCTGTATTCCATGTTAAGAAAGCAGAAAAGTTGACGGTTGCTGAAATGATGTTAAAGCTTGTAGGCAGAGACATCACCCTTTGTCCGTGTTGCGGTTGTGGAAAACTCACACGTTCAACGGTTCTATCTCCACCTACGTACAGCAAAATTTCATAGCTATCAGCCCAAAGCCCTGTCATGGGGAGGGGGAAGCTATGTCTATATTGTAGCTATTATTGCTTTAAAGTACAACTTAAGGGGGAGATTTCAATTGATATTTGTGAGATTTTGATTGAAAACTATACTTTTTTTGAAAAGATAAAAGATTAAAACCCCATAGTATCTGCCCTATATTCCGCGGTTTCGTTCATTATTGGTTATCTAAGATTTGGCGGGGTTTCTTGAAGATTTTTACACAGGTGTGTTACAATGTACCTGTGTTATTTTTTTGCCGCCAAACCTCAGATAACCTGCTGTATAATACCCGTGTCCCAACGAATTTATGTTTCTATTTGACTATCTGGAAAATAATTGATAGTATTGTCGCATATAAATTATCTCTTGCGATTTTGTGATATTTATTTTGCTAAGGATGATAAACATGCATATTCTGCACATATTTGATGCTCAAAACTATGATATTTCGTGGAATTGTTTTAGGCGTGAAGCAGTCAGGGCTATTATATTCAAAAATAACAAAATTGCATTAGTGAAAAGTGCAAAGGAAGGCTATTATAAGTTCCCAGGAGGGGGGATCGAGCCTAACGAAACTCACATTGAAGCACTTGTGCGAGAAACATGTGAGGAAACTGGATTACTTATCATTCCACAGACAGTACGGCAATTGGGCAGTATAATTGAAAAACGCAGAAGCATATATGATAATAATGAAATATTTGAACAACATTCATACTACTATTTTGCCGATATTGGAGCAGAGAGCACACAAGGCTGTTTGGATATGTACGAAGCAGAACTGGGATATCATTTGGAATTTATAGATTTGGAAACTGCATGGAAAACCAATATTGAGTTGGGAAACAACTATGAGTCAGCGTTTTTACAAAGAGAAGCATACATTATAAAGTTGCTGATAGACCACAGATAAAAATACGGGTGGACATTTATCCACCCGTCTCGTTTTTAATAATGTATGCAGGGGTGGACGACCCTGTCCACCCGCTTTTGAATTATTTAGCCAAGCCTCGTTTTGAATTCGCTTATCAGTGCAGGAAGCACTTCAAGCACATCACCCACGATACCGAAGGTTGCAACTTTGAATATGGGCGCTTCGGGATTTTTGTTTATCGCAACAATGGTATCCGAGGAAGACATACCGGCAAGATGCTGGATGGCGCCTGAGATGCCGCATGCGAAGTAAATCTTCGGTCCAACGGTCTTTCCGGTCTGCCCGACCTGATGGCTGTATTCTATCCAGCCAGCGTCAACGACTGCACGTGAAGCTCCTACTGCTGCACCGAGTATCTTTGCAAGTTCTTCAACATACTTTATGTTCTTTGGATCGCCTATACCTCTTCCTGCAGAAACGATAATATCAGCCTCGGTGAGGTTTACCATTTCACACAGGGTTGTTACGACCTCAGTCACTTTTACTTTCAAATCAACAGGTATATTGACATCCGGCTTTATAATTTCACCACTTCGGGATTTATCCGGATCCATAGGTTTCATGACCTTTGGCCTCACTGTAGACATCTGGGGCCTGTGATTCGGGCATATTATGGTTGCCATGAGGTTACCGCCGAATGCAGGACGGGTTTGAAGAAGAATCTTCTTTTCAGGATCAATTTCAAGGCCGGTACAGTCAGCCGTAAGGCCGGTATTGATGCGGGAAGCAACCCTTGGGGCAAGGGAGCGGCCGTAGGT
>CALMWN010000061.1 GCA_937873555.1 uncultured Clostridia bacterium | reverse complement strand
TATTAAATCCATATGCAGGAATCAACCAAAGTAACCATATTTTTTATACGCATTTCAGTATATCTAAAATCAGAAAGTTAATAATATCTTTTAGAGTATCTATAAAAACAGGTACATAAACATTTTTCATTGTAAAACATTTTTAAAGTATCTGTTTTTTATATTTTTTAAGATAGCAACAATATCTGTTTAATGAGATTTGAAGGGAGAAGACAACTATTGAAGAATGATGCATATTATTTAGGAATAGATGTGGGATCAGTAAGCACGAATCTTGTTGTTATTGACGAAAACGATAATGTTATATTTAAACTCTATTTGCGGACCAGCGGTCAGCCGATAAAAGTTCTTCGTAACGGCATGAAAATTATTTCGGAAGAATTCGGTAATAATCCATACATTAAAGGTGTTGGTACTACAGGAAGCGGCAGGCAGCTTGCAAGTGTGATTGTAGGGGCGGATATAGTTAAAAATGAAATTACAGCTCATGCTGTTGCAGCACAAAAAGCAGTACCGGGTGTTAAAACCATTTTGGAAATTGGTGGACAAGACTCTAAGATAATTATTTTGCGAAACGGAGTAGTATCTGATTTCGCCATGAATACCGTCTGTGCCGCTGGCACAGGTTCGTTTCTTGATAGACAAGCTGCAAGACTGGAAATACCCATAGAAGAGTTTGGAGGTTATGCCTTACGGTCTAAATCACCGGTCAGGATTGCCGGAAGATGTGCTGTATTTGCAGAATCGGATATGATACACAAACAGCAAACAGGCCATAGTACTGAGGATATTATAAACGGACTTTGTGAAGCGTTGGTAAGAAACTATTTGAATAATCTTGCAAAAGGCAAGGATATAGAAGAGCCAATTGTGTTTCAGGGTGGAGTAGCAGCAAATGTAGGTATTGTAGCTGCTTTTGAAAGAGCATTGGAAAAAAAGGTAATGATCCCAAAATATCATGACGTTATGGGAGCATTCGGAGCAGCTCTGATTGCAAAAGAAAAAATTACAGGTAGTAATTGCTTGACTAACTTCTATGGATTCGAAGCGGCGAACAACTATTATACCGCTAAAAGTATAGAATGCAACGGCTGCTCTAATATGTGCGAAGTAATAGAAATATTGGCAAACGGTGATTCTATAGCCCGTTGGGGAGACAAGTGCGGTAAGTGGTCACAACTTACGAAAGCCGTATAAATGGGGTGAAAATGTGCCGTTAGCTGGATTATCCATAAATAGAGTTATCAGAAAGGTGGCAGTCAACAATAAAAAGCCGGTAAAAATAGGTTTGCCTAAAGGTTTATTTTACTTTCAACATCACATACTTTGGGAAAACTTTTTTAAAAATATGGGCTGCAATGTAGTAGTATCGGAAGATACAAATAAAGATATACTGGATTATGGTGTCAAATACTGCAGCAACGAAACATGTTTGCCCGTAAAAGTATTTCACGGTCACGTATATAGTCTTAAAGATAAAGTAGACTATATGTTTGTCCCAAGATATACAAGTGTCGACAAAAATGAATATACATGCCCAAAGTTTTGCGGGCTTCCCGATATGACTATGTTGAACTTGAAAAAACAGATAAAAATATTGGAAGTAAGGCTTCACCTGGATCAATCCCCTGACCAGACACTAAACAGTTTATATGAAATTTCAGACATTTTGAATGTCAAATATAATAACGTTGTAGACGCTTTTAATAAAGCATTAAATTTATATAATGAAGACCAGAAAAACGGTATTACCAGCCTGGTCGCAAACGGTAACCGTATGATTGCAGTATTGGGACATCCTTACGTGATTTATGATGATTATCTAAGCATGAAGCTTATAAATAAACTTAAATCCAGAAATATCAATGTGTTAACGCCAATAAACCTGGAATATGAAACAAAACGGAAAAACGCTTACCCTTTTCAGGGCAAAGTGTTTTGGGACACTGGTTTCGATAACCTGGGAAGTGCATTTACGTTTGCAGAAGACGAAAATGTAAATGGAATTATCTATCTGACATCTTTTGCCTGTGGTGTGGATTCACTTATTATCGAGTTTATCGAAAGACGCTTGAAAGAAAGTTACAGCATACCTTTCTTAAAGCTTACACTTGACGAACACAGTGGTGAAACAGGATTTGACACAAGGATAGAAGCTTTTCTGGATATGATAGGGTGATTTAATAATGAAAGTTACATTTCCACATATGGGAAATATGTATATATCAGTGAAAGTATTATTGGATACGATAGGAATAGATTATGTCATTCCCCCTAATTGCAATAAAAAAACGCTGGAATACGGTGTTGCACATTCACCTGAGTTTATTTGTCTGCCATTTAAAATAATTCTGGGGGATTTTATTTATGGACTTGAAAACGGAGCAGATACAATATTATTCTGTGGAAACGGTGGTCAATGCAGGCTTGGTTATTACAGTGATTTATATGAAGAGATACTAAAAAGTCTGGAATATAAGGTAGAAATCATCCGCTTGAATATAGGCGAGATGAGTTTCAAGGATATTATGCATAAGTTTAAACCTTTGACCGACGGCGCCGGTGTCTTTAATATCATAAAAGGGATAATATTTGCTGCAAAAACAGTTTTGGCAGTGGATAAACTACATCAATTGGCCAATTATACAAGGTGCAGGGAAGTAAATAACGGTGAAACTGATAAAATAATTAAACTATTCCATGATAAAGTCAAAAAGACTATAGGCTATAAATCTTTAGATAAATTAATATTGTCTACTGAGAAAGAGTTGAAAAATATTAAAACCGATAAGGATTTTCAACCATTAAAAATAGCTATTGTGGGAGAAATTTATATAGCTACCGAAACACATATAAATTTGGATATCGAAAGAGTATTGGGTACCATGGGAGTAGAGGTTCATAACAAGCTGGGTATAAGCCCCTGGATAAAGGAGCATTTTATTAAGAACATCTTGCCAATAAGATCGAGGAATACGCCGCATGAGGCAGGAAAAGAGCTTATGAAGACGGATGATATTGGAGGACATGGTCTTGAAACCATAGGAAACGCAATTTTATGTGCTAAAAATAAGTACGATGGCGTAATTCACTTATACCCTTTTACGTGTATGCCTGAAATCATAGCGCAAAGCACATTCAATGAAATTCAAAACAAGTATAAAATACCCATAATGACACTTATTCTAGATGAAATGACTGGTGAAGCAGGTTATATGACCAGAATTGAAGCATTTGTCGATATGCTTAAAAGAAGAAGGGAAATAGGCAAAGCAGATGTTCAATTTTGTCAATAGCTTTACTATATAATATGAATTCAAAAAACTTAATTCATCTTATATAATTTATAAAAATTAATAACAGTAAACTACATGATTGGAGGTGTTAGTATGATTTTTATTTATAATTGCTATGGTGGAACGCACTCTTCTTCATTAGCAGCTGCCGTTCACTTAAAGAAATTACCTTTGGATAGGATTCCCACAAAAGAAGAAATATTGAATGTTGACCAATTCAACAAACTGACATATAGGGATATGGGCAGGATTATATACCGCGGTACGGATGAGGAAGGAAACAAAGTATTTTCTGTGGGAAGAGGGACATCAAAAGTATTAATACCCTGTTTGGAAAACCTTGTTAAAATTCTTCATGATGAATGCGGTTTAAATGATAAGATAATTTTCTCCAACATGTCACCTACTGTTCCACCTACAATGACAATGGGAGGTTTCTTTTCAAGAGGATTGAAAATAGACTTTATAGGTGTGCCACTTTTAGTCGTAGGTGCAGAGCACGCATACAAGAAGGTTATTGAAATTGTTGAAAGAACCAAGGAATCTGCAAAAACTTTAAAAGAACCTGTATTGGTACTAATGAATGATATATAGTGCCGAAAATCAAACCTCAAACAAAGACTTACAGTAACACCATGATTTTCTGACATCATGTTTTGTAAAGTGTCAATTTTTTATTGCCGTGAGTGAGTTAATACTACTTTGTTACTTTGGAATTATTATTGAAGAAACAAGTAAGATAGAAGCATTCTCACTTTTTCTTCAATAGAAATTTACACTGC